>JBOGGH010000121.1:0-7065 GCA_050743905.1 Acidimicrobiales bacterium | reverse complement strand
CCCGCCGGCCTCGTCCGACGGGTCGCCGACCGGGACGACCGGCGGGTGGTGAGGATCGCCCTCCGCCCGGCGGGCGACGCGGCGCTCGCCCACCTCACCGCCCTGCACCTCACCGAGCTCGCCGTCCTCGCCGACGCCTCCCGGGCCTTCGCCACCGGCACGCCGGACGGGCCCTGACCTGGTGGACCGGGACCACCTCGGCACCGTCGTTTGCCATCTCCAACGGGGGGTAGGGCCTCGCCACGTCTCCGAAAGGGGTGAAGCATGATCGGAGCGCTGGCAACGAGCATCGTCGCCTTTGCCGTCGGGGCGATCCTGGACTTCGCGCTCACGGTCGATCCCGACCAGCACGGGTTCAACATCCACACGGTCGGGGTGATCCTGATGATCGTCGGCGCCGTGGGCGCGGGGCTCTCGATCCTCGGCGCCGTGGCCGGCAGCACCCGTCGCCACAGGACCGTCGTCGACGACGGACGGGGCAACGTGGTCCGTCGAGACGACACCTACATCTGAGGCGGAGCACGTCGACGGAGCGGCCCGGGGGCCCCCGACCTCGGTCCACGCAGCCACTGCACGTTGAAGCGCAGCTCGCCGTGCTCGCCGACGCCACCCGGCCCCACCACCGTTACGCCGGACAAGCCAGCCAGCCACGCACGCCGTGTCAACGGTGAACGTTCCTTCAGCGCTGAGGTGCTAGAGCGACCCGACCAGTGCCAGGTCCACGATGCCCGTCGGATGCTCGTGCTCGTAGGTGATGACCGCCCGGCCGCCCACCACCATCTCCCGGATCTCGGTGGGCTGGCCTGTGGGAAGCGAGAGGGGCGTGCTGGGTGCGGCCCACGGCTGTTCCGCCAGGATCAAGACCTGTTCGGTGACCAGGCGCCACAGGTGGTCGTCGGGACGGTCTCGGTCCGCCCAGTCCCAGAGGGCTCGAACTTCTCGGAGCACGGCGTCAGTCGTGCCACGCGGGGGCCGCGGGCGACATCTCGTCGGACGAGACGCGCTACGCGCTGCGGGCGTGGCGGGGGCGCCTGTCGCTCTGGAGCGCCCTGATCCTGGCCATGTACTCGGGATCGGCACGGTGCGCCTCGACGATCGCCTCGGTGACGGCGTACTGCTCGTCCAGCCAGCGCGCCACGGCCTCGCGGTCGCCGGCCGCCCACGCCGAGGCGAGTGATCGTCCCCCCAGCTCGGGAAGCGGGCGGGTCACGCGGGGGCTGGCTGCGTCGGCGACCTCGGCGAAGAACTCGGCCCGTGCCCGGTCCCGGTACCTGTCCTCCATAGTGGTACCACGGTACTACGGCGTCAGTGAGCTTGGCCCCGTTCTGCGCAGCGGCGCCGCTTCCAGGTCCCGTTAGACGTTGAACCGGAACTCCACCACGTCGCCGTCGCGCATGACGTAGTCCTTGCCCTCGATCCGCGCCCGACCCGCCGCACGCGCCGCCGGCACCGAGCCGACGGCCACCAGGTCGTCGTAGCCCACGATCTCCGCCTTCACGAACCCCCGCTGGAAGTCGGTGTGGATGACCCCGGCGGCCACCGGCGCCGTGTCCCCGATGTGGATGGTCCACGCCCGCGCCTCCTTGGGGCCGGCGGTGAGGAACGTCTGCAGGCCCAGGGTGTGGAACCCCACCCGGGCGAGCTGCTCCAGGCCGGACTCGTGCTGGCCGTACTCGGCGAGCAGCTCGGCCGCCTCGGGCGGCTCCAGCGCCGCCAGCTCGGCCTCGAGCTGCGCGCACAGGACCACGCACTCGGCCGGCGCCACCAGGGACGCCAGCTCCTGCTTCCGGGCCTCGTCCCCGAGCCCGCCTTCGTCCACGTTGAAGACGTAGACGAAGGGCTTGGCGGTGAGCAGGTGCAGGTCGGCCAGCAGCGCCGGGTCCAGCTCGCCCGCCGCGGCGGCCGCGGACACCGTCCGGCCCTGGTCCAGGACCCCCCGGGCGGCGGTGGTGGCCTCCAGGGCGGGCACCAGCTCGGCCCGCATCCGCGCCTCCTTGGCCAGGCGCGCCAGCCGGTGGTCGACCGTCTGGAGGTCGGCCAGCACCAGCTCGGTGTTGACGGTGCCGATGTCCGCCACGGGGTCCACCCGGCCCTCCACGTGGATGACGTCGTCGTCCTCGAAGGCCCGGACCACCTGGCACACGGCGTCGGTCTCCCGGATGGCCGCCAGGAACTGGTTGCCCAGGCCCTCGCCCTCGGAGGCGCCCCGCACGATCCCGGCAATGTCCATGAAGGTGACCGTGGCCGGCACCACCCGGGCGCTCTGGTAGAGCTCGGCGAGCTGCGGGAGCCTCAGGTCCGGCACCGCCACCACCCCCACATTGGCCTCGATGGTGGCGAAGGGGTAGTTGGCCGCCAGGACCTCGTTGCGGGTCAGGGCGTTGAACAGCGTGGACTTCCCCACATTGGGCAGACCGACGATGCCGATCGACAAGCCCACGCGCACCTCCTCAGGATCGAGGCCCGTACCCTACCGAGGCGGCTCCCGGTGAGTGGAGCTGGAGCCCGCGGGCACGGACCGGTCACGACCTCCCGCGCCGGACCGATCGCCGTGGCGGCAGGGGTGCGCGCCTATGCGCCGAGCAGCCCCGCCTCGCCGGCCAGGGCCCGCAGGTCGTGCTGGGGCCGGGCCCCCAGGTGGCCGATCACCTCACCGGCACAGAGCGCGCCCAGGCGCGCGCAGTCCTCCGGCCCGGCGCCGTGGGTGAGGCCGTAGAGGAAGCCGGCGGCGTAGAGGTCGCCCGCCCCGGTGGTGTCCACCACCTCGGCCACCGGGGTGGCCGGCACCTCCACCGGCCCGTGGGCGCCGAGCACCACCGAGCCCCGGGCGCCGAGGGTGACCGCCACCAGCAGGCCGGTCTCCTCCGCCGCCGCGACGGCGCGGTCGAGCGAGGGCGCGCCGAAGAGGCGGGTCACCTCCTCCTCGTTGCCCAGGAGGACGTCCACGTCGTCCAGGAGCAGGTCCAGGAACTCCCGCTGGTGCCGCTCGACGCAGAACGGGTCGGAGAGCGAGAGCGCCACCGACCCGTCGTGGGCGTGCGCCACCTCCACGGCGCGCCGCATGGCCTCCTTGGCCGGCGGCAGGTCCCAGAGGTAGCCCTCCAGGTAGGCGATGCGGCCGCGGGCCACCAGCGCCTCGGGCACGTGCTCGGGGCGGATGGTGGTGGCCGCCCCGAGGTGGGTGGCCATGGTGCGCTCGGCGTCACCGCTCACCAGCACCAGGCACCGGCCGGTGCCCAGCGCCTCGGCGGCCCCGTCCCCGGAGCGCCCGTCCCCGTCCCGTCCGCCGGTGCCGGACGCCGGTGCCACCGAGGGCTCGTACTCCACCCCGCAGGCCCGGATGTCGTGGACGAAGACCCGGCCCAGCTCGTCGTCGGCAATGGTCCCCACGAACCCGGCCCGGCCCCCCAGCGCCGCCACGCCCGCCACGGTGTTGGCCGCCGACCCGCCGGACACCTCCGTGGTGGGCCCCATGCCGGCGTAGATGCGCTCGGCCCGGGCCAGGTCCACCAGCGCCATCGACCCCCGGACCAGGCCGGCGGCGGCGATCTCCTCCTCGCCCGCCGTCGCCAGGACGTCCACCAGCGGGGACCCGATGGCCACCACGTCGAGGGCCTGCGGCGCCGCCCCGGGCGCGGCCTCGGCGGCTGTCACGACGGCGGGCTCGGCGGCGGGCTCCGGTCCGGTCACGCCGAGAGGGTAGCCGTGCGGCGCCGGGTAGCCTCGCTCCGATGCCCGCCGACCACGCCCCCGCGCCCCCGGACCTCGACCACCGGCTCCCCCGCACGGTCGAGCCGCTCGCCTACCGCCTCACCCTCGCCCCGGACCTCGACGCGGCCACGTTCGCCGGCACGGTGGCGATCGAGCTCACGGTCCACGAGCCCACGGACCGCCTGGTGTGCAACGCCGCCGAGCTGGCCGTCACCGACGCCGTGCTCGAGCCGGCAACGGGACCGGCGATGCCGGCCGCCGTGATCCTGGACGGGGACGCCGAGCGGGCCACCTTCGCCGTCGACGCCGAGGTCCCCGCAGGACCGGCCACCCTGCGCTGTGCCTTCACCGGGATCCTCAACGACAAGCTGCGCGGCTTTTACCGCAGCACCTTCACCGACGTGGCCGGCACCACCCGCACCATCGCCACCACGCAGATGGAGTCGACCGACGCCCGCCGGGCCTTCCCCTGCTGGGACGAGCCGGACCGCAAGGCGGTGTTCGAGGTGACGCTGGTGGTGAACCCCGAGCTGGCGGCGTTCTCGAACTCGGCGGTGGTGGAGGAGCGCACGGTGCCCGAGGGCGAACGGTGGGCCGGGCGGCGCGCCGTGCGCTTCGCCCCCACCATGAAGATGTCCACCTACCTCGTGGCCTTCGTGGTGGGGCCGCTGGAGGCCACCGACCCGGTGGACGTGGACGGCGTGCCGGTGCGGGTGGTCCACGCGCCGGGCAAGGCCGGGCTGGCCGGGTACGCGCTGGAGGTGGCGGCGCACGCGCTGCGGTTCTTCACCGGGTACTTCGCCATCCCCTACCCCGCCGACAAGCTGGACCTGGTGGCCATCCCGGACTTTGCCTTCGGGGCCATGGAGAACCTGGGCTGCGTGACCTTCCGCGAGACGGCGCTGCTGGTGGACCCGGCCCAGGCGGCCCGCACGGAGCTGGAGCGGGTGGCCGACGTGGTGGCCCACGAGATCGCCCACATGTGGTTCGGGGACCTGGTCACCATGGGCTGGTGGGAGGGGATCTGGCTCAACGAGGCCTTCGCCACCTTCATGGAGATCCTCTGCGTGGACGCCTTCCGGCCGGCCTGGCACCGGTGGGTGAGCTTCGGCCTGGAGCGCGAGGCGGCGCTGGCGGTGGACGGCCTCCACGCCACCCGGCCGATCGAGTACCCGGTGGGCTCGCCCGAGGAGGCGGACGGCATGTTCGACGTCCTCACCTACCAGAAGGGCGGGAGCGTGCTCCGCATGCTCGAGCAGTACCTCGGCGCCGAGGTGTTCCGCGACGGCGTGCGGCGGTACCTGGCCACCCACGCCTACGCCAACACGGTGACCGCCGACCTCTGGCAGGCACTCGAGGACGTGAGCGGCCAGCCGGTGCGCGAGGTCATGGACTCGTGGATCCTCCAGGGGGGGTACCCGTTGGTGACGGTGGGCGACGACGGGCTGGGGCAGTCGCCGTTCGCCTACACCGAGCTCCTGCCCGGCGAGGAGAGCGCCGTCGGGGAGCACTGGCGGGTGCCCGTGCTCCTGCGGCAGCCGGGCGGCGCTGGCGGCGCCGGCGGCGTCGCCACCGAGCGGCTGCTCCTGGGCGACGAGCCCCGGGCGGTGCCCCCGGGCAGCGTGGTCAACGCCGGCGGCTGGGGCGTGTACCGGGTGGCCTACGAGGACGCCGGGGGCCCGGACGGCCGCCTGCCCGCGCTCGACCCGCTCGAGCGCTGCAACCTGTTCGCCGACGCCTGGGCGCTGGTGCTGGCCGGCCGGGCCCCGCTCGGCTCCTTCCTGGCGCTCGCCGCCTCGCTCGGGCAGGAGGACGAGCCGAGCATCTACTCGGTGGTGGCCGGGGCGCTCGGCCTCTGCGACCGGGTGGTGGCCGACGCCGACCGTCCCGCGCTGGAGGCCGCCGTGCGCGCCCTGCTGGGACCCCGGGCGGCCGACCTCGGATGGGAGGCGGTGGACGGCGAGGGCGAGCGGGTCCCCACCCTGCGCGCCCTGCTCCTGGGCGCCCTGGGCACCGTGGGGGCCGACCCGGGGATCCGCGAGGAGGCGGCGCGGCGGTTCGACCGCGCCGGCGAGGCGCCGCTGGACCCGGATCTCGAGACCGCGGTCCTCCAGGCGGTGGCCGCCCAGTGCCGGCCCGGCGACTACGAGGCCATGCTCGAGCGCTACCGCCACCCGGCCACCCCGCAGGAGGAGCTGCGCTACCTGATGGCGCTCGCCGCCTTCCCGAACGTGGACCTGGCGCTGCGGACCTTCGACCTGGCCCGCACCGAGGTGCGCACGCAGAACGCGCCATACCTGGTGGGCGCGCTGCTCGGGAACCGGGTGGCCGGGCCGGCGGTGTGGCGTCGCGTGGAGGAGGCGTGGGACGGCCTGCTGGAGCGGTTCCCGGCCAACAGCCACAGCCGCATGCTGGACGGTGCCCGGGCCCTCTGCGGCGACCCGTCCCTGGCCCACGACGTCGCCCGCTTCCTCGGCCAGCACCCGCTGCGCAGCGGCGAGCGCTCGGTAACCCAGATGCTCGAGCGGCTGCGGGCGAACGTGGCGTTCGGCGAGCGGGTCCGGCCGTCCCTCGGGGACACGCTGCGGCACGCCACCACCGGGTGACCCGTCCCGCCCGGCCACGGGACCGGCGGGACGGGGGCCCGTGAGCCCGGGCGTCGCCGTCACCGTGTTCCTCCTGGTGGCGGTGGCCGAGCTGCCGGACAAGACCATGATCGCCACGCTGGTGATGGGCAGCCGGTCGCGGCCGCTCCTGGTGTGGCTGGGGGCGGCCGGGGCGTTCCTCGTCCACGTGACGGCGGCCGTGGCGGCCGGGCGGCTGCTGGCCCTCCTCCCCCACCGGACGGTCGAGATCGTCACCACCGTCCTGTTCTTCGCCGGTGCCGTCTACCTGCTCGTCGTGCCGGAGCGGTCGCAGGAGCAGCGGGGTGCCGAGGAAGGCGCACGGGACCTCCCCGAGCGGACCTGGCGGGTGGTGGGGACCGCCTTCGTGGTGATCCTGGTGGGCGAGCTCGGCGACCTCACCCAGATCCTCACGGTCAACCTGGAGGCGCGCTATCACCAGCCGGCTTCGGTGTTCGTGGGCGCCTACCTGGCGCTGCTCACGGTGGCGGCGATCGGGGCCTTCGGCGGCCGGGCCCTGCTGCGGGTGGTGCCGCTGGCGGCCGTCCGCCGGATCGGCGGCGTGGCGCTGCTCGGCTTCACCGCCTACGGCATCTACAGTCTCGTCCGCTGATGCCCGCCGGTCCCCACTCCAGCGCCCCCGCGCCCGCCGACGCCACGCCGTCGGGCCCGGCGCCCGGCACCGGGCAGCGCTGGCGTGATCTCGTGGCGGCCGCCCGGGCCACGCGGG
>JBOGGH010000120.1:0-7069 GCA_050743905.1 Acidimicrobiales bacterium | reverse complement strand
TGGCGGAACTGCCGGCCCCGGGAGACCGCCCCATCCGAATAGTGGCGGCCGGGCAAAGTCCCATAAGGAGATCCCATGAAGCTCGTTTCCTCCCGACTCTTTCTGCGGCGTGGTGGCGATCGCGGACCTGAGGAAGGTTTCACCCTCATAGAGCTACTCGTCGTCCTCCTCATAATCGGCATCCTGCTCGCCATCGCGATCCCGACCTTCTTATCGGCCACGAGTGGCGCCAGCAACACGTCGGCCGAGGCGAACCTGCAGACCACCATGACAGCAGCCGACACCTATTACACACACACCCAGCAGACCTACAGCGGGCTCGACGTCTATGCCGCCAACGGGAGCGTGTCGACCTTGACGCAAATCGCCACGGGGCTGCGTTACGTGAGCGGCAGCCCCTCCACCGGGATCGGCACCGTGAGCGTGGTCACGCCCGGGCCGGACGGGGCCGTCTTCATCGCCGTTGCCTGGGCTCCACAGCCGCATGACTGTTGGGGTGTATTGGACCTGAAGGCTCCTCAACGCACACCGGTAGACGGCATCAGCGCGACTGGGACCTACTTCTTCGTCGATCGCGACGTCCCGTCCAACACCTGCACCGCCTCGGCGTTCTCGGGCAGCTCGGTCGTCGGGACCAAGCCGGCCAGTTCCTACCCGGCGAGCTGATCGGACGTCGTCGACAACGCGCCGACGTGAGCCGGGTGACATCTTGGCGTGCCGTCGAGGTGAGGCTCGACGAAGGGCCGGCGTCCCTTGCCGATCATGGCCTCCCTCACCGGAGGTGACTGGCGCGGTCACGGCTGGCGACTACCCGTGCCCGCATGCCATCGCCGGGGGCTGTTGTGCCGGTCGACCAGATGTTCGAGCACGAGGCGCTCCTCGGTTACGGGCTTGTCAGGAGGGCAACGGAGTGCAGATCACCGAGCCAGCTCTCCGGCTGCGCTTCAATGGCGCGTATGCCGTTCGTGCCGGGACTATCCGATGATCCTCGTGATCCCCTCGACGAACTGTCCGTGCATCGACACGACGCTCTCGCGCGCAGTCGTGGCTATGCCCCCGCGCAGCGCCTCGTCGCGCAAGCGCTCGAGTCCGTGGACCCATTCGCGCACTCCGGCGCCGGGCGAGAGGAGCAGCCCGGTGCGACCCTCTTCCACCTGCTCCGGGATGCCGCCTACGCCGCTCGCCACGACCACGGCTCCGAGCGCCTGGGCGAGGACCACCGCGGCGCTCTGCGAGGCTCGCTCGTAAGGCAGGAGAACGGCGTCCGCCGAGGCCACTGTGGCCACGAGCTCGGCCGGCTCGAGAAATCGATCGACGACGGTTGCCGAAGCCGCCGAGGTGACGCCCGCAGGAGCGCCCTTGCCGACGAGCGCGAAGCGCCAACCGGGAACGCCTTCGGCTGCAAGGGCGTTCGCACTGGAAGTACCTTTGTAGCGGCGGTGGAGATGGCCGAAGTGAAGGGCGAGGAGACCATCGGTGGCGGGCACGACCGATTGAGCCTCTACGACCGGATCGCCTCGGTCAGTGACGAGGCCGAGCGGGAGAGGAAGTGGCAGAAGGCGATAGCCCGTCCGACCGGTCCGTTTCTCAAGCTCGGACGCGATGAAGCGGGAGTGTACGACCACCACGTCTGCGCTCCTCACCATGCGGGCCAGGAAAGCCGACGATCCGGGCGAGCTCCTGCCTGTGACCGCTTCGTGCGCAACGAGAACTGTCAGGCTGCCGCGCCGGCGCGCCGCTGCGATGAGCGGCAGCTCCAGCTGCGGCAGGACCGTGCCATGGAGCACGAGCGTCATCGGGCTGCGGTCGCGAAGAAGCCTGAGGGCGGTGCGAAGGATTGCGACGTGTGCTCCTACGGGGCCAGCGCCGCCGCCGACGGCCACCGAGCCCTTGACCGAGTGCGCCAGCTCTCGGCCCGCTCGCGTGACGAGGACGATCTCGCCGCCGTCGCTGCCGGCGCAGCCAACACCGCCGGTGCGCGAGAGCTCCCGGAACCAGGACTCGGCCGTATGGGCAAAGCCTCCCCTGCCAAGCCACTCCACCATCAACACCCCGGGCACGTCCGGACCCTAGGCGTTCCGGTTTGAAAGTGGCCGACTCACCGCTCGGAGCCGAGCGCCGTGTCGCCTACGGTGCCGGCGTACGCCTCTTGGGCAGGACGCTCGGTGCTCTCTTCTCACTGGTCGCCCTGCGCGAGGCGACGCGGTACTTCGGCCCGGTTCAGTGGGGCCCGATAACCGCCGCTCTTGCCTGGTTCGGGATCTTCTCGCTGCTCGGCACGCCGGGAGTGGCCATGCTGGCGATGCGCGAACTTGCCAAGCCCGATATAGATGTGCGTCGCACATTCGGGCGGTCGCTCGCCGCCACCTGCCTCGTCTCGATCGCCGCTCTGGTGCCAGCAGTCGTCATCGGGACTCCCATCTACGCGGGCAAAGGCACGACCCTCGAGATAATGCTCGTCATTGCAGCCGGAATCCCGGCGATGGCGCTCTTTATGACGAGCAGCGCCGCCCTCGCAGGCCGCGGCCGGAGCGACATCCGAGCCCTCCTCGACGTCGTCTCGAGCATCTTCCTCCTCGTAGCCACATTGGTGGTCGTCCATGCTCACCTGCGACAGCTCGGCTACGCGACCGCCTACCTTTGTTACCTCGCAGTCACGGCTGTCGTGGCTGTCGGGCTCACCTCGGTGCTCGTTCCGCCGCGGCTTGGTGGCTCGCATCGGCGCGTCTGGACGCAGCTGAGACAGTCGTTGCCGCTCGGCCAGTTCGACATCTTCGCCGCCGTCTACGCGCGTGCGGACAGCATCATGCTCTTCTTCATAAAGGGCAGCCGGCCGGTCGCGCTCTACGGCGTCGCCTTCCAGATCGTGACGTTTCTGTTCGTCACCCCAAGCCTGCTCTCGAACGCCCTCCTGCCTGACTACGTGTCGGCAGGTGGTGAGAGACGGCGTTTTCTCGCCCGGCGGGGTTTCGACGTGATGCTCACCTTGGCACTCCCGCTGCCGGTCTTTGGAGTTGTCTTCGGTCGCGCGCTCGTGGTCTGGATCGCGGGCAACCGGTTCGCGCCTGCTGGCACGCTCCTCGCCATCCTCAGCGGTGCTGCGCTCCTCGCCTTCCTGAGCGGCTACCTCTTCCAGATGGCGATCTTCTCGGGAGCAGAGAAGGGCTTGTGGCGGGCCGTCGCCGCCCTCACCGCTGTCAACATAGCCTCCAACGCTGTCGCCGTAACGCTTTGGAGCGCGACCGGGGCGGCGACCGCGATGATCCTGAGCGAGGCAGTCGGACTGGTCATATACTGGCGCATCTACCGGGCCTCACTTCCAAGCCCGCTCGGTCGCAGGTATCCGCTCTCGGTGCTGGTCGCCGCCTCCGCCTTTGCCGGGCTCTGTGCGGTGCTCAAAGCCGGGCTGCACCTGAGCAGCGGCAGCGGCGCGGGCATCCTTCCGCGTGGTGCGGTTCTCTTCGCCTTCTACCTCATTATTGTCGGCTTCGTTGCGGCCGTCGCTAGGCGTCTTTCGTCTCGCGTCTCGCGAACCCTTGTTGCGGACTGATGGCTGCCGACGTCGTGCCGTCATCTGTGCCTCGAGTGAGCATCGGGCTGCCCGTGCACAACGGCATGCCGCTCCTGCCGGAGGCTCTCGAGTCGCTCCTGGCCCAGGAGGTGGCCGAGCTCGAGATCATCGTCAGCGACAACGCCTCCGACGACGACACGGAGTCGTACTGCCGCACGGTGTCGGAGAAGGACACACGCGTCCGCTACTCGAGGAACACCGAGAATGTTGGTGCTGCGGCGAACTTCGGCCGGGCGCTCTCGTTGGCGAGGGCGCCCTACTTCGCCTGGGCTGCCCACGACGACCGGTACCACCCTGCCTTCATCTCTCGGTGTTTGGCTCGTCTCGAAGAATGCTGCGGGTCTGCCCTCTGCGTCCCGGCGCATCGCCGGCTCGACGAGCAGGGCCGGCTCGTCTCTGTGAGGGAGGAACCGCGGGGCCTCGCGTCGCTCGATCTCGAAACCCGTCTTCGTGCGTACCTGTGGCGACGAGGCTGGCTCACGATCTACGGGCTCTGGCGTACCGACTTCCTCAATCGGATTGGCCCGCCTCCTCCGGTCTGGGGATGCGACGTGATCCTGGTCTGGAAGGCGCTCCTCCTTGCACCTGCCGAGGTCCTCTCGATGCCGCTCGCCGACTATCGGGTAGTCCGGGGAAAGAGCGCAGACTCGGTCATGCGCGGCATCACTGGGTCGGCGACGACGGTTCACTTCCCCCACTCGGGAATGGTCGCAAGCCTTCGCCAAGCCTCTCGCGAGGTGGCCCTGAGCGAGGCCGACACACGGATCGCCAATCACGTCCTTCGGAGTTGGGTTCTCACCCACCATTACAGAGAGCTGATCGCCACCGACTTCATCGAGGAGAGCCGCCGGCTCCGGGGACGGGGTTCGGCCGTGCGGGCGGCGGCCTCGCTCGTGCCGGCAGCACTGTTTGGGCCTCGCATGGCACTTCGCGGCGCCCGGCAAGCGGTCTCGGGTCAGTTGACGCGGCGCAAGTAGGATCGCTCGGGTGGCTCCGCGGCGCGACGTCGACACGATCCGGGCTGAGCGCAAGCCGGGCGATCCCCGAGCGATCGCCGAGCTGGCTGCGGATGCTGTGGCCAAGTCCGTCAACCGCGAGTGGATCCGGGTCGCCGCCCGCCTGGGCTACTCGTACAACTTCACCTGGCTCGGTGTTCCGATCATCCAGCACCCCGAAGACATAGTGGTTGTGCAGGAGCTGATCTGGAGGGCAAGGCCGGACCTCGTCATCGAGACGGGCATAGCGCACGGAGGCTCGCTCCTGTTGTCGGCGAGCATCCTGCGCCTCCTCGGCGGCGAGCGACAGGTTCTCGGCGTAGACGTGGACATCCGTGCCCACGCGCGGGAGACGCTGGTGACTCACCCGCTCGCCGGGTCGATCTCGACGATCGAGGGCGACTCCGTGTCACCGGAGGTCTTCGATCAGGTGGTTGCGGTTGCCCATCGCCACGCTGCCCGCCTCGCGATCCTCGACTCCAACCACACGGCCAGTCACGTGGCTGAGGAGATACGCCTCTATTCGGACCTCGTCACGGTCGGCTCGTACCTCGTCGTCATGGACACCCTCATCAAGGATCTTCCGCCCGAGTCGTCGGCTAACCGTCCCTGTGGACCGGACGACAACCCTTGGGTGGCGGTGGAGGCTTTTCTCGAGACAGATCGGCGATTCGTCCGACCGCCGGAGGTCAACGACAAGCTGTTCGCGAGCGTCGCGCCGGGCGGCTACCTGCTTCGCGTGGCCTAAGGCTCCAGGGCCCTAACGGGCGAACAGGCGACGGTCCCGGTGCGACCGGCACCATTCGACGGTTCCCGTGATGCCTTCTTGCAGTGTCGTCTCCTGTGCCCAGCCGGTCGATCGCAGCAACGTGTTGTCCGCCCAGATCTCGGTCGGAACGCTGGAGCGGTCGGGCTGTGGCTCTGCGCGCAGCAGGTCTCGGTGCCCTACCACCGCCGCCACAGTCTCTGCGATCTCCCACACAGTGACGGGCAAACCTGAACCGCAGTTCACCGGGCCGGTGAGGCCGCTCTCCGCGAGACGAACGAGCGCGGCCGCGACGTCGTCCACGTGGAGGAAGTCGCGCACGTGGTGCCCTGCGGTGATCGACGCCGGCTGGTCGTCGAGCAGCGACAGGATCACAGAGGGGACGAGTCGTGACGTCTTCTCGTAGGGTCCGTAGAGCCAGAAGAGCCGCGCCCAGACGGAGCTCATCGCGGTCGCCTCGGAGATGAGTGGCAGCACGCCCGCGACCGCCAGCTTGGAGGCGACGTAGGACGTGCCGGCGCTCGACACTGGGCTCCAGCTCGAGTCGAGCATCGATCCGTCTACCACGACCCACCAGGTGAGCATCGCCGAGGTCGCCGGTTCGGTATTTGTCGCGGTCGACTACTCGCAAGGGACCCGCGACTGCTGGGGCGTTGCCGACCTGAAGGCCAACTTCCCAATCGGGACTACGACTGCGGTTGACGGCCTCACGGCAACTGGTACGTGGTTCTTCGTCGACGCCAACGTTGCTTCGAGTACTTGCAAGGCCAGCGCTTTCGACACGGCCACCAAGGTAGGGTCCACGCCGCTCACCTCGTTCCCGTCCGCCTGACAGCTAGGCATCGGGGCCAAGGGCCAACTCGGCTTTGACCCAAAAGAGCTTGCGCGATCCCCGGTCCGACATCGGGCCGGGGATCACCGCGTCGGGGCGCTGGCAGGTGTGCCCGCCTCGGGAGACCGCCCCATCCGAATAGTGGCGGCCGGGCAAAGTCCCATAAGGAGATGTCATGAAGCTCGTTTCCTGCCAACTCCTCCGGCGGCGTGGTGACGATCGCGGGCATGAGGAAGGTTTCACCCTCATCGAACTGCTCGTCGTCCTCCTCATCATCGGCATCCTGCTCGCCATCGCGATCCCGACCTTCTTGTCGGCTGCGAGTGGTGCCGACAACACGGCGGCCGAGGCGAACCTGCAGACCACCTTGACGGCAGCCGACACCTATTACACACACGGCCAGCAGAGTTTCAGCGGGCTCGACGTCTATGCCGCCAACGGCAGCGTGTCCACCTTGACGCAGATCGCCACGGGGCTGCGTTATGTGAGCGGCGGTCCGTCGACCGGGCTCGGCACCGTGAGCGTGGTCACGCCCGGGCCGGACGGGGCGGTCTTCATTGCCGTCGCTTGGGCTCCACAGCCGCATGACTGTTGGGGCGTATTGGACCTGAAGGCTCCCCAGCACACACCGGTGGACGGAGTCAGCGAGACGGGCACCTACTTCTTCGTCTATCGCGACGTCCCGTCCAGCACCTGCACCGCCTCGACGCTCTCGGGCAGCTCATTTGTCGGGACCAGGCCGGCCAGTTCCTACCCGGCGGGCACGTGACCGCACCCCGGCCTGGCCTCGATACCGAGCGAGCCCCTTCGGAGCCTGTCAATAGGCAATTGCCGAAAAGCTACGCGCTTTGGATGGACGGTCGGTTGATCCAAGCTTTGGTCGGCACGCGGTGGGGCGCCGGGTG
>JBOGGH010000119.1:0-7094 GCA_050743905.1 Acidimicrobiales bacterium | reverse complement strand
CCGGGCCGGAGGTCACCCTCGAGCTGAGAGACATCACGAAGCGCTTCGGCAAGGTCGTGGCGTGCCGGGGCGTCGACCTGGCGGTGCGCCGGGGCGAGATCCACGGGCTCCTCGGGGAGAACGGGGCCGGCAAGTCCACCCTGATGAAGGTGCTGATCGGCCTGGTGCCGAGCGACGGGGGGGAGGTGCGCCTGCGAGGGCGCTCCGTGGTCGTCAAGGATCCCGTGCACGCGGCATCGCTGGGCCTGGCCATGGCGCAGCAGCACTTCAGTCTGGTGGAGCGGCTCAGGGTGTGGGAGAACGTCGCGCTCGCCCACCGCGGCGGCATGCGGCGACGGGACGCCACCCGAGCCATCAGCGAGGTGGGGGAGCGCTATGGCATCAACGCCAACCCCAACGCCCGGGTGGAGGAGCTCTCGGTGGGCCAGCGACAGCGGGTGGAGCTGATCAAGTGCCTCAGCCTGAAGCCCGACATCCTCGTCCTGGACGAGCCCACCGCCGTGCTCACGCGGGCCGAGTCCCGCGAGCTGTTCACCGTGCTGCGCCAGGTGGTGCAGCGCGACGGGCTGTCTGTGGTCCTTATCAGCCACAAGCTGGACGAGATCCTCCAGGCCACGGACCTGGTGACGATCATGCGGGACGGCTCGGTGGTGGCCTCGATGCGCACGGCGGACGCCGACGCCCACCAGCTCGCCAAGGCGATGGTGGGGCGGGAGGTGCTCCTCCAGGCGGAGATGGCCGCGGTGGGTCTGCTGGAGGAGGACGGCACGCCGGCGGGGGGCGGCGGCGGGCCCGTCGATGCAGCGGCCGCCACCGCCGGCACGGCGCCGGCCCGGGCCAGGCCGGTGTCCCTGCGGATGTCGGACGTCTCGGCGTGCGCGCCCGACGGGCGCGTCCTGCTCGACGGCCTCACGGTGGAGGTCCACGAGGGGGAGATCGTGGGGATGGCCGGCGTCGACGGGAACGGCCAGGGCGCCATCGGCGAGGTCATGAGCGGCGTGCTGCCGTTGGCCGGCGGCACCATCGAGGTGGGGGGCGAGGCGCTGCAGGTCCGGGCGGACCGGCTCCTCGGGGCCGGCGTGGGGGTGATCCCCGAGGACCGGCACACCTCCGGGTGCGTGCTCACGATGTCGGTCGAGGAGAACCTGGCCGCCACCGACCTCGACGCCTACCTGGGACCGCTCCGGCTCCTCGACCGCAGGGCCATCCGCCGGCACGCCCTCGACCTGATGGCCGAGTACGGGATCTCGGCCCAGTCCCCCGAGGCGCCGATGTCCTCCCTGTCCGGCGGCAACCAGCAGCGGGTGGTGGTGGCCCGCGAGCTCTCGCGGGAGCCCAAGGTGCTGGTGGCCGTGCAACCCAGCCGCGGCCTCGACGTGGGGGCCATCGAGTTCATCAGCGAGCAGCTCCGGGCCACCGCCCGGCGCGGCGTGGGCATCCTGCTCATCTCGTCCGAGCTGGACGAGCTGCTGGCCCTGGCGCAGCGCATCGTGGTCATCCACGCCGGGCGCATCGTGGGTGAGATGCTCCGGGACCAGGTGGACGTGGAGCGCCTCGGGCTCCTCATGGGCGGGCGGGAGGCGTGAGCCCCGCCGTGGCGCGAGCGGGCCGGCCGGCCGGCGTGGCGGTGCGGCGATGAGCAGCGTGGCCACCCGCGAGCCCGCCCCCCCGGTGCCCGGCGAGCCCCCCGGGGCCGAGGGCGACACGCTGGCGTCTTCCCGCCGCGCCAACGCCACGCGCATGGCGAGCCTGTACGTGGTCTCGGTGGCGGTGGCGCTGGGGGTGGTGGCGCTGCTGGTGCTGGTGGTGGGGCACTCGCCGGGCAGCGTGTTCAGCGCGCTGTTCCGGGGCAGCGTGTCCAGTCCCGGGGCGCTCGGCCGCACCCTGGACGACACGATCCCGGTGCTGCTGGTGGCGTTGGGCACCCTGGTGGCCGTGCGGGCCGGCATGTTCAACATCGGCCAGACCGGCCAGCTTGTGATCGGCGCCATCTGCGCCGCCTTCATCGTCCTGCACGTGCCGGGGCCGGGCCCCCTGATCATCATCCTGGCCCTCGTGTGCGGCCTGCTGGGGGGCGGGCTGTGGGCGGGGCTGGCGGCGTGGCTGTACACGTGGCGGGGGATCAACGTGGTGATCTCCACCCTCCTGCTCACCTACGTGGCCACACAGATTCTCAGCTACTCGGTGTCGAGCCAGTCGCTCCTCGAGGAGCCGTCCCAGGGGGTGGTGGGGGCCCTGCCCCAGTCGTCGCTCCTCCGGGGGGACGTCCGCCTGCCGCACCCGGGGACCTACCCGTCCTTCGGGGTGAGCCTGGGCCTCGTGATCGCCGTAGGGCTGCTGGCGGTGTTCATCGTGCTCCTCTCCCGCAGCCGCTGGGGCGTGCGGCTGCGCATGGTCGGGGCGAACCCCGTGGCGGCGCGCCGGTTCGGGTTCAGGGTGACGGCGGTGGCCAGCGGGGCGCTGATCGTCTCGGGCGCGCTGGCCGGCCTGGCCGGGAGCATCCTGCTGACCGGCGAGGTGTACCGGATCCAGGGCGGCTTCGCCAACACATACGGGAACGACGGCCTGCTGGCGGCCCTGGTGTGCCGGAACCGGCCCGCCCTGCTGCTGCCGGTGGCGTTCGTGTTCGGCATGATCCGCACCGGCGGCAACTACTTCCTCTCCACCGGCGTGCCCGACTACCTGGCCCAGGTGCTGAAGGGCCTGCTCGTGCTGGCCGCTGTGTTCCCGCCCGTCTACCTCGAGCGCCGGGAGTGGGCGCGGCGGCTGAAGGCCGCCCGGGCCCTGGCGGCGCGGTCGGCATGAGGGGGGCAGCCGGGTGAGCGTCAGTGTGGACACCTCGATCGTGGTGGCCGGCGTGATCTCCCAGAGCACCCCGCTCATGTTCGCCGCCAGCGGCGAGTACATGGCCGAGCGCGCCGGCACCCTCAACATCTCCATCGAAGCGATGATGCTGTCCGGGGCCTACGGCTCGGTGGCCATCGCCACCGTCACCTCCAACCTCCTCCTCGGCCTGCTGGCGGGCGTCGGCGCCGGCCTGCTGGTGGCGGCGGTCCACGCCAACTTCAGCCACCGGCTGGCGGCCAACACCTTCGTGGTGGGCCTCACCCTCGACGCGCTGGCCCTCGGCGCCACCGACTACTTCAGCACAGTGTTCAAGCCGGGGACGGCCAAGTTCACACCGGTGGCCGTGCCGCTCCTCTCCAAGATCCCGGCGCTCGGCACGTCGCTGTTCGACCAGCCGTGGCCCTTCTACCTGCTGGCCCTGGTGATCCCGGTCACCTGGTGGGTGATCGAGCGCACGAACTGGGGGCTCGAGATACGGGCGTGCGGGGAGAACCCGAGCGCCGCCGACGCCACCGGCATCCGGGTGAACGTGCGGCGGCGCCAGGGGCTCTACCTCTGCGGCATCCTCTCGGGGTTCGGCGGCGCGTACCTCTCCATGTGCATCGTGGGCACGTTCAACTTCGACATGACGGCGGGGATCGGCTTCGTGGTGCTGGCGGCGGTCATCTTCGGGGGGTGGACGCTGCGGGGCACGGTGCTCGGGGCCCTCCTCTTCGGCGCGGCATCGGCCATGGGGCTCGTCCTGCCCACCCTCGGCACCACCCTCAACCCGCAACTGCTCCTCGCCCTGCCCTACGTCCTGGCCCTCGGCGCCATGTCGTTCCTGGCCAAGTCGCACCGCTCGCCGCGGGCCCTGGCCGTGCCGTTCACGCGGGGCATCTCGTGAGCCCGGGCCGGTGAAGGCGGTCGTCCAGCGGGGCTTCGGCGGCCTGGAGGCGCTCAGCTACGAGGACGTCCCGGAGCCCGAGGTCGGCCCCCGCGACGTCCTGCTGCGCACCGGGGCGGCGGCGCTCAACCACCTGGACGTGCTGCAGCGCCGGGGCCCGGCCATGCTCCCCGGGTTCAGCCTGCCCCACATCGCCGGCATGGACGTGGCCGGCACCGTGGTGGCCGTGGGGGAGGAGGTCCGCGACCGCGCCGTGGGCGACCGGGTGCTGGTCAACCCGGCGCTCGAGTGCGGGACCTGCGCGCGGTGCCGGAGCGGGGACGACGGGCTGTGCGGCGAGGTCCGGGTGGTGGGGGCCACCAGGCCCGGCGGCTACGCCGAGCTGTGCGCGGTGCCGGCCGACCACGTGCACCCGCTGCCGCCGGACGTCGGCTTCGAGGAGGCGGCCACCGTCCCCACCACGTACTCCACCGCCTGGCACGCCCTCGTCACGGTGGGCCGGCTGCAGGCGGGGGAGACCCTGGTGGTGCACGGGGCCGGCAGCGGCGTCACCACCGCCGCCGTCCAGCTCGCCACCCGGCTGGGCGCCCGGGTCATCGCCACCTCGCGCTCGGACGGCAAGCTCGAGCTGGCCCGCCGGCTGGGGGCGGACGCCGTGGTCAACACGGCCCGCGAGGACCTGGCCTCGGCCTGCCGGGAGCTCACCGGGGGCGAGGGCGCCGACGCGGCCCTGGACCACGTGGGACCGGCGCTCTTCACCGAGACCCTCTACGCGCTGCGGCCCCGCGGGCGGCTCCTCTTCGCCGGCACCACCACCGGGAACCGGGCCGAGATCGACCTGCCCTACGCCTACCACTTCGGCATCTCGATCCAGGGGGTGGAGCCCTACGCCGCGGCGGAGTTCGCCGAGATGCTCGACTTCTACTGGCAGGGCGGGTTCCGGCCGGTGGTCGACTCGCGGTTCGCGCTGGCCGAGACCCCCGCCGCGCAGGCGCGGCTGGAGAGCGGGGCGTCGGCCGGCAAGATCCTCCTCGTGGCATGACGGCCGCTCCGGGGGCACCGGCCGGCGGCGCCCGCACCATCGGGCAGTTTTGGGGCGTGGTGCACGGCCTCACCGGCTACTTCTCCGTGCTCGCCGCCGACGAGCTGGGCGTCTTCACGTGCCTGGCCGAGGGCCCCGCGGACGCCGCCACGGTCGCCGCCCGGTGCGGCGCCGACCCGGGCCGGATGCTGGCGCTGCTCGGCGGGAACGTGGCCGCCGGCGCGCTCGAGTGCAGCGAGGGCCGGTTCTCCCTGGCCCCGTTGGCCGCCGACCACCTGGTGGCCGGCGCGCCCGGCTACCTCGGCGCCCTGCTGCGGCACTCGCCGGGGCCGCTCGGGAACTGGGAGGCGCTGGCGGCGACGGTGCGCGGCGCCCCGCCGCCGAGGGACGTGGGCCGGGAGGAGGGCCAGTTCCTGGCCGAGCTGGTGGCCGCCACCTTCCCGGTCCAGCTCGCCGTGGCCCGGGCCGTGGTCGGCGGGTGGGCGGCGAGCCGGCTGCCCGGGGACGCTCGCCTCCTCGAGCTGGGTGCCGGCGCCGCGCCGTGGGCGGTGGCCCTGTTGGCGGCGCGTCCCGGCGCCACCGCCGTGGTGAACGACCTCCCCGGCGTGCTCCCGGAGGCCGAGCGGAGCCTGGCGGCGCACGGGGTCGGCGAACGGGCCACGCTGGCACCCGGCAGCTACTGGGAGGTGCCGCTGCCCGAGGCCGCGTTCGACGTGGCGGTGCTGGCCCACGTTTGCCGGGCCGAGGGGGACGAGGGCGCGGCGGCGCTGGTGCGGCGGGCGGCCGGCGCCCTGGCGCCCGGGGGGTGGCTGCTGCTCGCCGAGTACCTCCTGGACAACGACCTGTCCGGCCCGGCCCAGGCACAGCTCCTGGGCGTCACCATGGCCGCCAGCACCGCCCGCGGCGCCACCTTCACCCGGGGCCAAGCGGCCGCCTGGCTGGAGGGCGCGGGGCTGGTGCCCCAGGGCGAGGTGCCGGCCGTCCCGCCCACCACGGTGCTGGCCGCCCGCAAGCCCGGGGGCGACGAGGGGGCGGCGTGAGCGGGGGCGGGACCGGCGGCGGTGCCGGGGCAGGCGGCACCGAGCGAGTGGACGTCCTGATCGACGGGGCGCTCGTGGTCACCATGAACGCCCGCCGGGAGGTGATCGAGGACGGCGCCGTGGCCATCGCCGGCGGGCGGATCGCCGCCGTGGGGCCGGCACCGGAGGTCCGGGCGCGCGTCCAGGCCGATGAGGTGGTGCCGGGGCGAGACTTCGTGGTCACCCCGGGCCTGGTCAACGCCCACATCCACGTCACCGGCGAGCCCCTCACCCGCGGCTTCGTGCCGGACGACACGCCGTTCGAGGAGAACGTCTTCCAGTGGCTCTGCCCGCTCTACGCCGCCCACACGGAGGAGGAGGAGCGGATCTCGGCCCAACTGGCGGCGGCCGAGATGCTGCTCTCGGGGACCACCGCCTTCGTGGAGGCGGGCACCGTGCACTACGTGGACGCCGTGGTGGACGGCCTGGGGCAGATGGGCATCCGCGGGCGGGTGGGTGCCTGGGTCTGGGACCTCCCCCCGGAGCCCGCCGCCTACCGCCAGACCACCGCCCAGGCGGTGGCCAACCTCGAGCGGGAGCTGGCGGACCACGGCGAGCGGTCCCCCGAGCAGCTCCTGGCCGCCTGGCCGATGGTGGTGGGCCACACCACCTGCAGCGACGAGCTCTGGCGGGCCGCCCGCGGGCTGGCCGACGAGCACGGGACCGGCCTCAACTTCCACATGTCCCCGGCGGCCATGGACCCCGAGGGGTTCATGGCCGCGTACGGCGAGCGGCCGATGGTCCACCTGGACCGGCTGGGGATCCTCGACCGCCGCACGGTCATGGCCCACTGCGTGCACGTGGACGAGGAGGAGCTGGCGGTCGTCGCCCGCTCGGGGGCCACCGTGGCCCACTGCCCGACCACCGCCCTGAAGGTGGCCTACGGCGTCACGCAGATCGGCAAGGTCCCCGAGATGCTGGACGCCGGGATCAACGTCGCCGTCGGCACGGACGGCAACAACGCCTCCAACTACTCGGACATGTACCGCGCCACCTACCTCGTGGCCGGCCTCTACAAGGACGCCCGGCGGGACCCCACGAAGGTCCCGGCCGAGCTGGCCTACGAGATGGCCACGCTGCACGGCGCCCGCGCCCTGGGCCTGGAGGACCAGATCGGCTCGCTGGAGCCGGGCAAGCGGGCCGACGTGGTGCTGCACGACCGCCGGCGGCCCGAGTGGACGCCGCTCCTCCACGTGGCCAACCAGCTCGTGTGGTCGGCCGACGGGCGCGGCGTGCACAC
>JBOGGH010000118.1:0-7134 GCA_050743905.1 Acidimicrobiales bacterium | reverse complement strand
GCTCAGCCCGGGGTCCCGGACGCGCCGGGTCCCGTCCGGCCACGGCGGCCGGGAGGTGCCCGCCCTTGACCACCACGGTCCCCGTTCCCAGCGACCGGAGCTCCTCGGCGGCCTCTGCCATGGCCGCGGTCGTCGCCAGGTCGGCGAGGTCGCGCCCCGTGAGCAGGGCCGCCTCGCGGAGGTTGGGCGTGGCCACCGCCGCGTGGGGGAGCAGGAGGCGCCGGTAGGCGTCCACCCCGCCCTCGCCCATCAGGGGGTGGCCGGTGGAGGAGACGAGCACCGGGTCGACCACGAGGTTGGGCAGCCGGCCCTCGGCGGCCAGGCGCGCCACGGCGCCGACGACGCCCGGGGTGGCGAGCATGCCGGTCTTGACGGCGGCCGGCGGCAGGTCGTCCAGGACGGCCTCCACCTGGGCCACCACCATTTCCGGGTCGATCACCGCCACCCCGAGCACCGCCGCCGTGTGCTGCGCCGTGACGGCGGTCACCGCGCTGGTGCCGAACACGCCCAGGGCGGCGAACGTCTTCAGGTCCGCCTGGATCCCGGCGCCCCCGCCCGAGTCGGAGCCGGCGACGGTCAGGGCCACCACGGGGGTCACAGGCCGCAGGCTACCGCTCGACCGGGCCCGGGCGGTGCCGTGCCAAACATAAACATAAGGTAGACCTCTAGATCATCACTAAAGGTACACCAGAGGTTGATGATCCTGTCCGGCCTGGTCCCCGCCCTGGCGGGTAGGCTGCGTAGGGCCATGCCGGAGGAGAGCGACCGCACGCACGGGCCCGGGCCGCACGGGGAGGACCCGTTGGTGGTGGCCGGGGAGACCCTCGGCTCCCGCCTGCTCCTGGGGACGGGCGGGATGGTCAGCCTGGCCGCCCTGGAGGCCGCGCTGGAGGCGTCGGGCACCGCCATGGCCACCGTGGCGGTGCGCAGGGTGGACCCGGGCGCCCGCGGGTCGCTGGTGGACCTGCTCGCCGGCCGCGGGGTGCGGGTGCTGCCCAACACGGCCGGCTGCTTCACCGCCGGGGAGGCGGTGCTGACGGCCAAGCTGGCGCGGGAGGCCTTCGGGACCAACTGGGTCAAGCTGGAGGTCATCGGGGACGACCGCACGCTCCTGCCGGACCCGGCCGAGCTCCTGGCGGCGGCCGAGCAGCTCGCCGACGACGGCTTTGTGGTCCTGCCGTACACCTCGGACGACCCCGTGCTGGGCCGCCGGCTGGAGCAGGCCGGGTGCGCCGCCGTGATGCCGCTGGGCTCGCCGATCGGCAGCGGCCTGGGGATCCGGAACCCGCACAACCTGGCCCTGCTGCGGGAGGCGGTGGCGGTGCCGGTGGTGCTGGACGCCGGCGTGGGCACGGCCTCGGACGCCGCCCGGGCCATGGAGCTCGGCTGCGACGCCGTCCTGGTGGCCACGGCGGTCAATCGCGCCGGGGACCCCCGGGGCATGGCCACGGCCATGCGCCTGGCCGTGGAGGCCGGGCGGGCCGCCCGCCGGGCCGGGCGCATCCCGGTGCGGTTCCACGCCCAGGCGTCGAGCGGCTGGGAGGGCCTCGCCGACCTGGACGGTTGACCGGAGCCCCGGGTGCGCACGGAGTGAGGCTCGCCTAACATAGTGGTGTAGGAGGGCTTCATGAGCGGCCTGGTGGTCACCGGTCTCCACAAGGCGTTCGACGCCCGGCCCGTGCTGGCCGGGCTGGATCTGGCCGTGCCCGACGGCTCGCTCACCGCCATCCTGGGGCCCTCGGGCAGCGGCAAGACCACCCTGCTCCGGGTGGTGGCCGGGTTCGAGCCCGCCGACCGGGGCACGGTGGCCATCGGCGGCGTGGACGCCACCGGCCTCCCGCCCGAGCAGCGCCGCATCGGCTACGTCCCCCAGGAGGGGGCGCTCTTCCCGCACCTCTCCGCCGAGCGCAACGTGGCGTTCGGCGTGCCGCGCCGCCGTCGCCGCAGCGGGCTGGCGGGGGACCTGCTGGAGCTGGTGGGCATGGGGGGCATGGGCCGGCGCTACCCCCACGAGCTCTCCGGCGGCCAGCAGCAGCGGGTGGCGCTGGCGCGGGCGCTGGCGGTGGAGCCCCGCCTGGTGCTGCTGGACGAGCCCTTCTCCTCGCTCGACGCCGCCCTGCGGGCCAGCGTGCGGGCCGACGTGGCGGGCATCCTGCGCCGGGCCGGCGCCACCGCCCTGCTCGTCACCCACGACCAGGACGAGGCGCTGAGCTGGGCCGACCACGTGGCGATCATCCGCGACGGGCGTATCGGGCAGTTCGGCACGCCCCAGCAGATCTACGCCAGCCCGGACGACCCGGAGCTGGCACGGTTCCTCGGCGACGCCAACCTGGTGCCCGGGGTGGTGGACGGCCGGTCGGTCCGCACCGCACTGGGCGTGCTGCCGGTCGAGGGACCGGCGAGCGAGCCCGGGAGCGAGGTGCTCGTGCTGGTCCGCCCGGAGCAGCTCGAGCTCATCGCCGAGCCGCGGGGCGCCTACCTCACCGGCCGGGTGGAGGACTACGAGTTCTTCGGCCACGACGCCGTGGTGCGGGTGCGGCCGGACCCGGAGGGCGCCGGCGGGACGGGCTCCCTGGTGGTCCGGGTGGCCGGCGGCCGGGCCTGGGAGCCCGGGGCGCGGGTGGGGGTGACCACCACCGGGCCGGTACGGGCCTGGGCCCGGCCCGGGGTGGCGCGGACGACGCCCGCGTAACTACGCGCGTGTGGTCCACGTCGGGTACAGTCGGCCGGTCGGACGATCGAGACGGATCGGAGGATCCCATGGCCGAGCGCACGTCGACCCCCGGTGACGGGGAGGGCTACCGCGGGCCGCAGGTGTGCGCCCTCGTGGGGATCACCTACCGCCAGCTCGACTACTGGGCCCGGACCGGCCTCCTGCGGCCGTCGCTGGCCGAGGCGCGGGGCAGCGGCAGCAAGCGGCGGTACTCCTACCGCGACGTCCTGGAGCTGAAGGTCATCAAGCAGTTGCTGGACGCCGGGATCTCCCTGCAGTCGGCCCGTCGGGCGGTGGACTGCCTGCGCGGGGACCTCGGCGCCGACCTGGCCTCGGCCAACCTCGTGCTCACCGGCACCGGCTCCGTGCTCGCCCGGTCGGACGGCGAGGTGGTGGACCTGCTCGCCGGCGGGCAGGGCGTGTTCAACATCGTCCCGCTCTCCGGGGTGGTGGGCGAGCTGGACGCGGACATCGCCGACATCGTCCGCATCGAGCGCGGCGAGGCGGCCACCCGCGACCGGCCACCCGTCCCCGCCGCCCGTCGTACCCCCCGCGCGGCCGGGGAGTGACGCACCCGCCGCCGGCACCGGGGGAGGGGATCCTGCATCCCGTCCGCTCGCCGGCGGCGCGCGAGCGCTTCGCCCACCCCTCGGAGCGTCTCTTCGCCGCGCTCCTGGACGTCCACGGCGTCCGCTGGGCCTACGAGCCGGTCGAGTTCCCGCTGCGCTGGGACCGCCGGGGGAACCCGGTGGCCGGGTTCCGCCCGGACTTCTGGCTGCCCGACCACCACTGCTTCGTGGAGCTCACCACGGCCGACCAGCGCCTGGTCACCCGCAAGAACGGGAAGATCCGCCGCATGCGCCAGCTCTACCCCGAGGTGGAGGTGGTGGTGGTCTACCAGCGGGACTTCCTGGCGCTCCTCGACCGCCACGGCATCGGCCTGGCCCCGGTCTCGGCGGCCTAAGCTCGGCGTGGTGGAGGCGGTCGGTCCCGGAACCGGTCAGGCGGTGCTCCGGCGCTCGCCGCTCCACGCCGCGCACGCCGCCCTCGGCGCCCGGCTCGTGCCGTTCGGCGGCTGGGAGATGCCCCTGGCCTACGGCACGGGGACGGTGGCCGAGCACCGGGCCTGCCGCACCGCCGCCGCCGCCTTCGACGTGAGCCACCTCGGGACCGTGCGGGTGGAGGGCCCGGGCGCCCTCGACCGGCTCCAGGCGGCCTTCTGCAACGACCTGCGGCGGGTGGGACCCGGGCGGGCCCAGTACACCCAGCTCCTCGAGGACGACGGCTCGGTGGCGGACGACCTGATCGTCTGGTGGCTGGCCGGCGACCGGTTCGACGTCATGCCCAACGCCGCCAACACCGCCCGCGTCCTCGGCGCCGCGGGCGGGCAGGACGTGACCGGGGGGCGCGCCGTGGTGGCCGTCCAGGGCCCGCTGGCCCGGGCGGTGGTGGCCAAGGTGTCCGGCGCGGCGGCCTCGGTGGCGCGGTTCGAGGTGGCCCCGTTCGAGTGGGAGGGCGCGGCCTGCACCGCCGCCGGCACCGGCTACACGGGCGAGGACGGCGTGGAGTGCTCGGTGCCCGCGGCGGCGGCGCCGGGGTTCTGGGGAGCGGTGCTGGCCGCCGGCGCCGTCCCGGCCGGGCTCGGGGCGCGCGACACCCTGCGGCTGGAGGCCGGCCTGCCGCTCCACGGCCACGAGCTGGGCCCGGGCGTCACCCCGCTCCAGGCCGGGCTGGGCTGGGTGGTGGCCTGGGACAAGGGCGACTTCCGGGGCCGGGCCGCCCTGGAGCGCGAGCGGGTGGACGGGCCGCGCCGGCGGCTCCGGGGGATCCTGGCCGACGGGCGGCAGCCGCCGCGGGCCGGGGACCGGGTGGTGGCGGGCGACCGGGAGGTGGGCACGGTGACCAGCGGCAACTTCTCGCCCATGCGGGGGCGCGGCATCGGCCTGGCCCTCATGGACGCGGCGGCCGGCCTGGCGGACGGGGAGGCCGTCACGGTGACCGTCCGCGGCCGCCCCCTGCCGGCCCGGGTGGCGCCCACCAGGTTCTGGCCGGCGCCGGGGGAGGGCTGATGGCCGACTACCTGCCCCACACCCCCGAGGAGGTGGAGGCCATGCTGGCCTTCGTCGGCGTGGGGTCGTTGGACGAGCTGTTCGCCGCCGTCCCGGCGGCCGTGCGGGTGGCCGGTGGGCTGGCCCTGGGGCCCGGGCGGCCGGAGCCGGACGTGCTCGACCACCTCTCGGCCCTGGCCGACGCCAACCGTGCGAGCGCCGACCGGATGGTGTGCTTTGCCGGGGCCGGCGCCTACGACCACGAGATCCCGCCGGTGGTGCGGGCCCTCGCCGGGCGGTCCGAGTTCGTGACCTCGTACACGCCGTACCAGGCCGAGGTGGCCCAGGGGGTGCTCCAGGCGATCTTCGAGTTCCAGACCATGGTGGCGCGCCTGGCCGGCCTCCCGGTGGCCAACGCCTCCCTCTACGACGGGGCCAGCGCCCTGGTGGAGGGGGTCAACCTGGGGGCGGCGGCGAGCGGCCGCCAGGCGGTCTGGGTGTCGTCGGGGATCCACCCGCACTGGCGCGCCGTCCTGCGCACCTTCGCCGCCGGCACCGGGCACCGCCTGCGCGAGGTCGGGTTGGCGGACGGGCGGACGGCGTGGCCGGGCGAGGCCGGGGGCGAGCCGCCCGGGGTGGTGGTGGTGGGCTACCCCAACTACCTCGGCTGCCTGGAGGATCTCGACGTGGCGCGGGCGCTGTGCGACCGCCACGGCGCCCTGCTGGTGGCGGCGGCGGACCCGGTGGCCGCCGGCGTCCTGCGCTCGCCCGGCCACGCCGGCGCCGACGTGGTGGTGGGCGAGGGGCAGGCGCTCGGCACCGACCTGGGGTTCGGCGGGCCCTACCTCGGCCTCTTCGCCTGCGCCGCCGCCCAGGTGCGCCGGCTGCCCGGGCGGATGGTGGGGGAGACCGTGGACGCCGACGGCCGCCGTGCCTACGTGACCACGCTCCGGGCGCGCGAGCAGGACATCCGCCGGGAGAAGGCCACCTCGAACGTGTGCACCAACCAGACCCTGATGGCGGTGACCGCCGCCGTCCAGCTCGGCTGGCTCGGCACCGGTGGCCTTGCCGAGGTGGCGCTGCGCTGCGCCCGCGGCACGCGGTACCTGCGCCTGGCCCTCCACGACGTCGACGGCGTGGCCCCGCTCACCGGCGGCGCGCCGGTCCTGCGCGAGCTGGCGCTGCGGACCCGGGTGCCGGCCCGGGTGGTGGTGGACCGCATGGCCGACGAGGGGTTCCTGGCCGGCGTGGCCCTCGACGCGCTGGTGGGCCCGGGCGGGGACGGCTCGGTCGCCGCCGGGGACGCCGCCCACGGCCTGCTGGTGGCGGTCACCGAGCGCCGGACGCGCGCCGAGATCGACCGCTACGTCGAGTGCCTCGACAAGGCGGTCCGGCCGTGACCGGCACCGCCCCCACGGCAGCGGCGCCGGGCGGCCGGGCGGCGAGCGCGCCGCTGCTCGGCCACGAGCCGGAGCCCACGATCTTCGAGCTGTCGCGCCCGGGACGGCGGAGCTGGCAGCTCCGCACCACGGACGTCCCCGAGTGGGGGGTGGAGGACCTGGTGCCCCCGGCCGACCGCCGGGAGGCGCCGGTGCCGCTGGCCGAGGTGTCCGAGCGCGACCTGGTGGGCCACGTCACGCGGCTCAGCCACCGCCAGTTCTCGGTCGACCTGGGGGCGTACCCGCTCGGCTCGTGCACCATGAAGTACAACCCGAAGGCCTTCGACGCCGTGGCCTCCCTGCCCGGGTTGGCGCGGGTCCACCCGGCGGCCCCGCCGGCGCTCAGCCAGGGCTGGCTGGCGCTGCTGGTGGAGCTGGAGGAGGCGCTCTGCGAGATCACCGGCATGGCCGCCGCCACGCTGCAGCCGGCGGCCGGCGCGGCCGGCGAGCTCACCGGGCTCCTGCTGATGCGGGCCTACCACGAGGCCCGCGGCGAGCAGCGGCACCGGGTGGTCATCCCCGACTCGGCCCACGGCACCAACCCGGCCTCGGTCACCCTCGGCGGCTACGAGGTCACGACCGTGCCGTCGGACGAGCGGGGGTGCGTGGACATGGCGGCGCTGCGGGACGTGCTCGACCGCGACGTGGCGGGGATCATGCTCACCAACCCCAACACGCTCGGCCTGTTCGAGGAGGACATCGAGGCCATCGCCGCCGCCGTGCACGAGGTGGGCGGCCTCCTCTACTACGACGGCGCCAACCTCAACGCCATCCTCGGGGTGGTGCGCCCGGGGGACATGGGGTTCGACATCGTCCACCTGAACCTGCACAAGACCTTCGCCACGCCCCACGGCGGCGGCGGCCCGGGCGCCGGCCCGGTGGCCGTGGCCGGGCGCCTGGCCGACTTCCTGCCCGGGCCGCGGCCGGTCAGGGT
>JBOGGH010000117.1:0-7136 GCA_050743905.1 Acidimicrobiales bacterium | reverse complement strand
GTCACGGCCTTCCTGGCCAGCGGCATCGCCGCCAGCGCTACCGCGGGGACCACGGCCGCCGCCACGCTCCCGGCCATTCGGCACGCGGCGCCCCACCCGGGACGTGCCGGACGTGGCGCCATCGGGCGACGCTCCATGGCGCCGAGACGTTACCCCCGGTCACCCCGGGGATCGCCGCGCCCCAGGGGGCCGTCGCGCCGGCGTCCGGCCGGCACGCGCGGCGCCGCCGGGCGCCGGGGTTGCCGGGGAGGGGGTGGTCTACCCTCGCGCCCGGTGGACGTGCTCGACATCGCGCTGGTCGTGCTGGTCGTCCTGGCTGCCATCCACGGGCTCCGGCTGGGCGCGCTGGTCCAGGTGCTCACGTTCGGGGGCTTCCTGCTCGGCCTGACCCTGGGCGGGCTGCTGGCCGTGGCGCTGGCGCGGCCCGTGCGCTCCACCACCACCAGGGACGTCATCACGCTGCTGCTCGTGCTGGGGCTGGCCGTGCTGCTGGGCGTGGCCGGCCGGATCCTCGGGAGCTGGGGCCACCTGGCGATTCGGCGGGTCCACCTGGGCACGCTCGACGGCGTGCTGGGCGTGGCCGTGGCGGCGGTAGCCGTCCTCCTCTCCGCCTGGCTCGTGGCCAACGTGCTCACCCAGGGCTCGTACTCGTGGGTGAGCACGCAGATCCAGGGATCGGACGTGCTGCGGGCCATCGACGACGTGCTGCCGCCGGCCCCGGGCGTGTTCGCCGAGGTCCGGGGGCTCCTGGCCGACCCGTCCTTCCCCTCGGTGTTCGCCGGCATCTCCCCCACCACGGCGCCGCCGGTGGGCCTGCCGTCGAGCTCGGCGGCGGGCGCCATCGCCGCCCGTGCCGCGGGCTCCACCGTGAAGGTCCTCGGCCAGGCCTGCGGCTACCTGCAGGAGGGGTCCGGGTTCGTGGTGGAGCCCGGCCTCGTGGTGACCAACGCCCACGTGGTGGCGGGCGAGCGCAGCACCCAGGTCGTGGTGGGCAGCGGCAGCTACCAGGCGACGCCGGTCCTCTACGACCCGTCGTTCGACCTGGCCGTGCTCCGCACCGACGCGCCCGTGGGCCCGCCGCTCACCGTCGACCCCGACGACGTGGGGCGCGGGACCCAGGGCGCCGTGGTGGGCTACCCGGAGAACGGGTCCCTCTCGGTGGGCCCGGCCGGCGTGGCCGCCGCCCTCACAGCGGAGGGGCAGGACATCTACGACCAGGGCACCGTGGTGCGCAAGGTGTACCAGATCGATGCCGACGTGCAGCCCGGCAACTCCGGGGGACCCCTGGTGGCGGCGGACGGGCAGGTGGTGGGCGTGGTGTTCTCCCGCTCCACCGTCTCGGCCCACGTGGGGTACGCGCTGGCCTCCCCCGGCGTCCTGGCGAGGGTGCGGGAGGCCGAGGGGCGGTCCACGCCCGTGGGCACCGGGGCCTGCACTGAGGGCTGATCGCCACCGCCGCCGCAGGGGACGCGCAAGAATGGCCGCCATGTCGCAACCGATCGAGGACTACGCCGTGATCGGCGACCTCCACACGGCGGCCGTCGTGGGCCGGGACGGCTCCATCGACTGGCTCTGCCTCCCGCACTTCGACTCCGCCTCCTGCTTCGCCCGCCTGCTCGGGAACGAGGACCACGGCTTCTGGCGGATCGCCCCGGCCGTGCCCGAGGGCGAGATCACGGCGCGGCGCCGGCGCTACCGGGACGGGACGCTGGTGCTGGACACCGAGATGGACACGGCGGACGGCACCATCCGGGTCACCGACTGCATGCCCATCCGCGATGACCACCCCCAGGTGGTGCGGCTCGTCCAGGGGATCAGGGGCTCGGTCCCGGTCCGGGCCGAGCTGTGCATCCGCTTTGACTACGGCGAGGCCATCCCGTGGGTCACCCGCAACGACCACCTCCTCACGGCGACCGCCGGGCCGAACGCGGTGGCGCTGTGGACCCGTGCGGAGACCCACGGGGAGAACCTGCGCACCGTCTCCGAGGTCACGGTGCGCGAGGGCGAGCAGATCCCCTTCGTGCTCACCTGGTTCCCCTCGCACCAGGCCCCGCCCCGCCCGCAGGATCCGTGGTACCTGGTGGCCTCCACCGAGGAGTGGTGGCGCACGTGGTCGAGCGCCTGCACCTACGAGGGGAAGTACAGCGACGCCGTGCTGCGCTCCCTCATCACGCTGAAGGCCCTGACTTACGAGCCCACCGGGGGCATCGTGGCCGCCGCCACCACCTCGCTGCCCGAGGCGCTCGGGGGCAACCGGAACTGGGACTACCGGTTCTGCTGGCTGCGGGACGCCACCCTCACCCTGGAGTCGCTGATGCGGGGGGGCTACCACGCCGAGGCCATGGCCTGGCGGGACTGGCTCCTGCGGGCCGCCGCCGGCGACGTGTCGAGGCTCCAGATCATGTACGGGTCGGGCGGCGAGCGCCGGCTGGACGAGTGGGAGGTCGGGTGGCTGCCCGGCTACGAGTCCTCGGCGCCCGTCCGGGTGGGCAACGCCGCCGCCGGGCAGTACCAGCTCGACGTCTACGGCGAGGTGATGTCCGCGCTCTACACGGCGGCGCGGATCGACGGCGTGCACAGCAGGGCGGTGTGGGACTTCCAGACCAAGCTCATCGAGTTCCTGGAGGACGGGTGGAAGCTGCCGGACGACGGCATCTGGGAGGTCCGGGGCCCCCGCCGGCACTTCACCCACTCCAAGGTCATGGCCTGGGTGGCCGTGGACCGGGCGGTGCGGACGATGGAGATGTGGGCGGAGCTCCCCGGCCCTATGACGGCGTGGCGCGAGCTGCGGGACCGCATCCACGCCGAGGTGTGCGCCCAGGGGTTCAACGAGGAGAAGCAGGCGTTCACCCAGTACTACGGCTGCGACCAGCTCGACGCCAGCATCCTGATGATGCCGCTGGTGGGGTTCCTGCCGGCCACCGACCCCCGCGTGGTGAGCACGGTGGAGGCCATCCAGCGCGAGCTGGTGGACGACGGGTTCGTGCTCCGCTACCGCACGGCGGACGACGGCGAGGTGGACGGGCTGCGGGGCCGGGAGGGGGCGTTCCTGGCGTGCTCCTTCTGGCTGGCCGACTGCCTGCACATGATCGGGCGCGGGGACGAGGCCACCGCGCTCTTCGAGCGCCTGCTGGACCTGCGGAACGACGTGGGACTGCTCTCCGAGGAGTACGACGCCGTGGCCGGGCGCCAGGTGGGCAACTTCCCCCAGGCCTTCTCCCACGTGTCCCTGGTCAACACGGCCTGCCGGCTGACCGGCCAGGACGATCCCTACGCGGCGAAGGGCCACGTCCTGAGCCGGCTGCGCCGCCTGTGGGCCGGGAACCTCCCCTCCTCGTACCAGATTTCCGCCTCGCACCAGCGCCCGGGCATGGCCGCCACGGCCTCCGGCCGCGACGCCGACGCGGTGCTCGCCCACGATCCCGATCCCGATCCCGATCCCGAGGCCAACGGCCACCACACGACCAGCAAGGAGATCCGGTGAGAGCACTGACCGTGGTACCGCGAACGAAGGGGTCGGCCGAGCTGTCCGACGTGGACGAGCCGCCCGAGGCCGACGGCCCGGTGCTCGTGGAGACGGTGGCCGTGGGCATCTGCGGGACCGACATCGAGATCCTCTCCGGGGACTACGGCTGGGCGCCGCCCGGGAAGGAGCGCCTGGTGCTGGGGCACGAGTCCCTGGGCCGGGTCCTCGAGGCGCCGGCTGGCTCGCCGTTCGCCCGGGGCGACCTGGTGGTGGGCATCGTCAGGCGGCCCGACCCGGTCCCGTGCGGGAACTGCGCCGTCGGGGAGTGGGACTTCTGCCGCAACGGGCAGTACACGGAGCGGGGGATCAAGCAGCACGACGGCTACCTCTCGGAGCGGTACCGGATCACCCCCGAGTACCTGGTCAAGGTGGACCCCACCCTGGGGCTGCTGGGCGTGCTGCTGGAGCCCACCAGCGTGGTGGCCAAGGCCTGGGAGCAGGTGGACCGGATCGGCGGGCGGGCGCACTGGGCGCCCACGACGGCGGTGGTCACGGGGGCCGGGCCGATCGGCCTGCTCGCCGCCATGATCGGCGTGCAGCGGGGGCTCCAGGTGCACGTCATCGACCAGGTGGAGGAGGGCCTCAAGCCGGATCTGGTCAGGTCGCTCGGCGCCACCTATCACACCGGGACCATCGAGGACGCCTGCCCGGACGCCGACGCCATCATCGAGTGCACCGGCGTCTCGTCCCTGGTGCTGGACGCCATGGAGCACGTGGGCCCCGGCGGCGTGGTCTGCCTGACCGGGGTCTCCTCGGGCGGGCGCACGGTGCAGGTGGACGAGGGGTCGCTCAACCGCACCATGGTGCTGTCGAACGAGTCCGTGGTGGGGTCGGTCAACGCCAACCGCCGCCACTACGAGGCCGCCGCCGCCGCCCTGGCCGCCGCCGACCGCGGCTGGTTGGACCGGGTGGTGAGCCGCCGCGTGCCCCTGGACCGGTGGCAGCAGGCGCTCGACCGCCAGCCGGACGACGTGAAGGTGGTGGTGGAGGTGGCGCAGGCTTGACCACCGCCATCGCCCCGGGGGTGCTCGAGATCGACACCCGGCTCGGGGGCTGGCAGCGGGTCACCGCCGGGTACCTGGTGCAGGGGCCGTCCCCGGTGCTGGTGGAGACCGGGAGCCAGTCCTCGGTCCCGGTCCTGCTGGAGGCGCTCGACCGGCTCGGCCTGGGGCCGGACGACCTGGCCGGGGTGGTGGTGACCCACATCCACCTGGACCACGCCGGCGGCGTGGGGGACGTGGCCAAGGCCTTCCCGCGGGCCACCGTCTACGTGCACGAGAAGGGGGCCCGCCACCTGGCCGACCCCACCCGCCTGGTGAGCTCGGCCTCGCGCGTCTACGGCCCGCTGCTCGACTCCCTCTACGGCCGGTTGGAGGCCACGCCGGCCGAGCGGCTGCACGTGCTGGAGGACGGGGAGGAGATCAGGGTGGGGCCGGACCGGGTGCTCGTGGCGGTGGACTCCCCGGGGCACGCCAAGCACCACGTGGGCCTGCACGACTCGGTGTCGGGGATCCTCTTCGCCGGCGACGCGGTGGGCGTGCGCCTGCCGGACGCCGGCGTGCTCCGGCCCTCCACGCCGCCGCCCGACTTCGACCTGGACCAGGCCCTCCGCTCCCTGCGCCGGTTCGCCGAGCGCCGGCCGTCGGGGATCGCCCTCGCCCACTACGGGCTCCTGCCGCAGCCCGACGACCTGCTGGCCGAGGCCGAGGCCACGCTGCGGCAGTGGGCCGAGACGGCCGAGCTCGCCTACCGCCAGGGCCGGGACGTGGCCGGGGCGCTGGCGGAGCGGTTTGATCCCGAGGTGGGCGACGTGGCGCCCGAGCACCGGGAGAAGCTCGAGATCATGAACGGCGTCCACTCCAACGCCGCCGGCCTCCGGCGGTGGCTGGAGCAGCGCGAGCGGCCGCCCGGCTAGTCGACCCGCAGGCGGCTGCGCAGGTCCTCCTGGCGGACCTCGAAGTCGTCCAGGGAGATCCGCCCGTCGGCCAGATCCTCGTGCAGGCGGGCGAACTGCTCCAGCAGGGCCTCCTGGTCCTCGGCCGGCGGCGCCACGTCGGGCTCGGTGGCCACGGACCGCTCTTCCCGTCGGGCCAGGCGGTCCTCCTGCTTGGCCCGGGCCTTGGCGCGCTTCGCCTGGTCCCGCTGGAGCTTCCCGAACGTCGATCGCGCACGTGCCATTCCCAACACCCCTTCCATGGCGGCGGGTGCCGCCGTGCAGCGGGCGCGCCGTCCTCCGTCCCGGGCACGGGGATACGGCGCCCAGCCCGCCGGCGCCGTCAGTCGGTCCATCGTAGTGTCCCCGGGGGCCCTGCCTGGCCCTCGGGCCCCTGACCAGGCGCGACAAGGCGCCCCAGCCCGGGCCGCACGCGGAGGCGGTGGGATTTGAACCCACGGTGCCCGGAGGCACAATGGTTTTCGAGACCATCCGATTCGGCCGCTCTCGCACGCCTCCGGGGAGAGACTATCCCGGCCGCCGCGCCGCGAAGAACGCCGTGAGCTGCTTGCCGCAGTCGGCGGCGAGGACCCCGGGCGCCAGCGCCACCTCGTGGTTGAGGCGCGGGTCGGCGCAGAGGTTGTAGAGGGAGCCGCACGCGCCGGCCTTCGGGTCCGACGCCCCGAAGACGAGCCGGGCCACCCGGGCCGCCACGAGCGCCCCGGCGCACATCGCGCAGGGCTCCAGCGTCACCGCGAGGGTCACCTCGTGGAGGCGCCAGCCCCCCACCACCCGGGCGGCGTCCTGGAGGGCGAGGAGCTCGGCGTGCGCCGTGGGGTCGCCGCGCCGCTCCCGCTCGTTGTGCCGGGAGGCGATCACCCGGCCCTCCCTGAGCGCCACCGCCCCCACCGGGACGTCGCCGTGGGCCGGACCGAGGGCCGCCTCCTCGAGGGCCAGCCGCACGGCCTCGTGGTCACGCACGGCCGAAGAGGCGGCGGTCCGGCACCATCCACACCAGCGCCACCGCCACGAAGAGGGCGTATGCGATCCACGGCGACACCACCGCCAGGGGGACGGCCACCGCGTAGGCGACCACCGAGACGTTCCCCTTCAGGTCGTTCCCGATCCCCGCGGCCACCGCCGAGCCGGGGCCGTCGGCCCGGATGATGACCCGGACGAGCACGCCGTAGGCGACGGAGGCGAGGAGCGCGTCGGCGCCGTAGAAGGCCGCCGGCATGGCATCGCCGGGCGCGTGGGCGATCCACGCGGTGAGCACCGGGACGAGCGCCAGCCAGAACAGGAGCAGCATGTTGGCCCACATCACCCCGGCACTGATGCGGCGGGCGGCCCGGAGCAGGTGGTGGTGGTTGTTCCAGTAGATGGCGATGAACGAGAAGCTGAGCGCGAAGGCGAGGATCCTGGGCACCTGCTCCCGCACGGCGTGCCAGGTGGTACTGGACGGCACGCGCAGATCGAGGGCCATGATGGTGATGATCACCGCCATCACGCCGTCGCTGAACGCCTCGAGCCGGTGCGTGCCGAGCAGGCCCTGGCCGCGCAGCGCCGGGTCGTCGCTCGCGGCGCCGTCCTGCCTCAGGTCGTCGGGCACCCCGCCAGCGTAGGGCGCCCCGCCGGCGGGGGCGGTTGGCGGAGGCGGTGGGATTTGAACCCACGGTG
>JBOGGH010000116.1:0-7201 GCA_050743905.1 Acidimicrobiales bacterium | reverse complement strand
CCCATAAGCACGGAGCTGACCCATTCGCGAACGCCGGCAGCGGAGGGGCGATGACTTCGTCCTCGTAGTTCCGTCTAAAGCTACGTTGAAAGCACGCGCAGGATCGAGGAAGAGTTCCGTCCTGCGGCCCACGACGAGGAGTGAGAAGCGATGACGCCTGCGACACAGAGCGAGGAGAACGCGCTGCTCCAACGAGAGCTCGACGGCCAGCGCCGACATGTGCTGGGCATCCTCGAGGGACTGTCCGAGGACGACCTGCGCCGTCCCGTCCTTCCCTCGGGGTGGTCCTGCCTCGGCCTCGTCCAGCACTTGGCACTCGACGTCGAGCACTTCTGGTTCTGGCAGGTCGCGGCGGGCAACACGGATGGCGAGGGCCCGGGCCCGGATGGCCCTGGCCCGTCGAGCGGCCGCTGCCAAAGCCTCTCCGCCGAAGGCTTCTGAGAACCGGATCCCATGACCGGCCAGCATCTTCTCGAGCGCGATATCCCTGGCGTTCGAGAAGTCGAGGGTGCCGGCCTTTAGGTCCTTGTAACAGAGAAGCGTGTTGCGACCGCTGACGTCGACTAGCTGGCCGGTCCAGTCCTTGACGGCCCGGCTGATCCGGCGGCCCATGGCCTCGTCGAAGGTGGCGTCTTCGGGCCTTGCGTCTACGTCCATCGCCTGTGCCCTCAAGTGGGTTCCTCGGGGACTTCCCCCTTTGACCTGCCAGGATAGGTGGGGAGCGGTGCCGGGGGCGACTGGAACGCTTCGTCTCTTCTGCGAACCCGTTGGACACCGTTCCGCAGTCGGGACCATCGCCCGGAACGATCTGGCCAACGTGCACCAGATGTGCGCCTCTTTCCCTTGTTCTTCTATGGAGGTTCTCGTCCAAGGAGGTCTGTGTGACAGGACCGCCGCGTTCCCCGATGGCACCAGGTCAGACGAGCCGTTCGTGTTGCCGGCGATCCGCAGACTGTGACGTCGACGGAACCTCGGCCCTGGCTATCTCGCCAAGCGACGCCCACGTCGAGACGTGCGGGGTCCGCTTACCACGGCGGATGTCAGAGGCGCTCGCCTTCGAGCAGTCGATCGCCTCGACGATCTCTGAGAGCTTGACGCCGACGAGCTTCGGCCAGATATCCCGTCTGAAGAGCTCGGGGTCGTAGGCGACGCCGGGGTGAGCATCGGACCACTCCCGGAGCGCCCTCTTTCGTGCCGCGATAGCGGCTCCCCGCCGGCTCCGGACCTCGGGAGACTCTGCCGGATCGTGCTCGATGCGCGACTCGCAGCGCACATGGCGAGGGTTCGTGACAGCTCCCCCGCAGTCCGGACAGCTCCACAGCGGGAGAGCTCTTGGAACCGTCGTCGGCCGTTGTGTCGCTGTCGTCGAGGCCTGCATCCGCTTGGCGTGGTTGGCATGCTTCGATCTCCATCGGTCGGGGTCGGGTTGCACCGGTCATCATGACCGGGACCGTGCACCGACCGGTGGAACTAGCCCACCCTTTGGGCTGTTTGCACCGACGCTTCCCAAACCGGCGCTCAAGGTGCGCTCCGTGAAGGTCGAGAATTCCTCAAGATGATTCGGCGCTCCGCAAGAGGACCAGCAAGGCAGATATCGAGGTCGAGGTGACCGCGCGTAGGGAGGAAGTGCTCAAGCACGTTCTTGTCGGGAAGGACGCGCCCGATGGGGGGACAAACGAGCGGAATGAAGACCTGGCGCGGCCGATCGTTGACTACTGCGAGGAACTCCTCGAATCGGCCATCAGGTCGGTCGCAGCCGCCGTGGGGGTGATCTTTGCGGTCGAGAACCCAAATCACCTGAGCTTGCCAACTCACCTGAGCTTGGTTGTCGACCACGGCGCCGTAACCCACGGGCTGCAGCTCTTGGAGCGCGCTGGTCGCCTCGCGCTGGAGGCCGGGAGGCCAGTGCTCACAGGGGCGCCTGGGGTGCCCTCTGACTCCCGCCGACGCACAGCGCCGACGGGCTACCTCTCGATGCCCGTTCGTCTCGACGGCGATGCGGTAGCGGTGATCGTTCTCGCGGAGCTTGAAAGTTGCGAGCTCTCGCTCGAGGCTTGCAGCGCCCGGCTCGTACCGATTCTGCTTCCGGTTGCGCTCAGCGTCGACCGTCTGAGGATTCAGGCTGCGCTCGAAGAGCGCGGTGGCGAGATCGCCGCGCTCCGGCAGCAACTCGACGCATATGCGGTGGACTTCCGTTCTACCTACCTTGCGGAGCGAGACCGCTCCCAGCAGCTCGCCGAAGCGCTGTCCGAGCTCGAGAAGACCTACAAGGCCACCGTGCAGGGCCTCGCCGTCGCCGTGGAGGCCAAGGACGAATGCACGGGCGGCCATCTCCAGCGCGTGAGTTGTTACGGCATGATGCTCACGGCAGTCGTCGCACCGGACCATGCGTCCGATCCGCAATTCGAGTATGGCTTCCTTCTTCACGACATCGGCAAGCTCACTATCCCGGACATCGTGCTGACCAAGGCGGGTCCACTAACCGAGTCCGAGTGGGTACTGATCCGAGAGCATCCGGAGTCGGGTCGCAGGATTCTCGATGGGATCCCTTTCCTCGCGGGGGCGAGGGAGATCATCCACGCTCACCATGAGCACTGGGACGGCTCCGGCTATCCGCTCGGCCTCAAGGGCGACGAGATCCCCCTCGGCGCAAAGATCTTCCCTCTCTGCGACGCGTTCGACGCGATGACGAGCGAGCGCCCTTACCGGAGCGCATCCTCGATCGAGGAGGCACGGTCTGAGGTCCGGCGCTGCAGAGGAACCCAGTTCTGGCACGAGGCCGTTGACGCATTCCTGAGCCTTCCCACGGAGGACCTGGCGAGCATACGGGCTGATAGTCAAGGAGGCGCGCCATGAGCAGCGGCCGGCGCCCCATTCACATTCGAGTCGCCATCGCCGCACTCGTCCTGCTTGTCACTTTGGTTGCAACACTCGGCGCTTGGCAGGTCGTGGCCGCGCGGAACTCGCAGCGAAGCGAGATCGAGAACGGCGAGGTCACCGCCGCTCACCTCGCGAGCAGCGCGCTAGCAAGCGGGCTCGCTAGCCGGCTCGAACTCGTGAGCAACCTCGCCGGTCAGCCCGGAGTGTCGAACCTCTTCAACCCAAAAAGTCGGAGCCAGCTACCGAAGATCGCGGCTGCTTTGCATCTCCTCTATCCCGACTTCGCGAGCTTTGGCATCATCAGTGCGGCGGGCAAGCTCGAAGCACGCTGGCCGAGCGTTCCTTCCGTGATAGGCAAGGACGTTTCCCGGCAGAGCTACTTCCTCGCCGTGATGCGAACGAAGAAGCCGTACATCTCGGGGGCTCTCCAGCAGACAGCTTCTCCTCGCGAGCTCGTGGTTGCGCTTGCGACGCCGGTCCGCAATGCCCGTGGACAGGTGGTTGGCATCATTCAGGGCATGCTGGCTGCGTCCACGCTCGGCTCGATCATCGGTGGCACATCGCTTCGCGGGGGAGGCGCGTTGGTCATCGTCGACCAACAGGGCCACACGCTGTCGGGACCGGCCGCGGGGGCGGTGAACATCTTTGCGTCGATGCCTTTCGTGGCGAAGGCGCTTAGAGGACGCACGGGAGCCGGCGACGGATCTGTCCCCGGCTTCAGCGGCGCAAGGCTCGTCGGCTACGCGCCCATTCCGTCGACCGGTTGGGCAGTAATTGCGGAGGCTCCCTCATCGACCCTCGATGCCCCCGTCACGGCGCTCACCGAGCGACTCGTCGCGATCGGTCTGCTCGTGCTTGCTCTCGTGATCGGGACCATGATCCTTGTCGCGCTCCTCTTGCGCCGGCTTGCCCGAGAGCACCAACAGGCCGGCGCTGTGCTGGCGAGTGTCGGGGAAGGCGTCGCGTCGCTCGGCCCAACAGGTCAGCTCCTTAGAGTCAATCCGGCTCTGGAGCACCTGACGGGCCATCGCGCGAAAGAACTCGAGGGCAGGCTCTGGTCCGAAGCATTCCCCCTCTACGACCAGCAAGGAACGCCCATTGCCTGGGAGGAGTCCATCGTCGCCGAAGCCATCCGCGAGCGCCGCGTCGTCGCAAGCAGCGGCTACTCCTTGCATCTCGCTCAGTCCGATGGCCGCCGGGTTCCGATTGCCGTGACGGCCGCCCCCCTCGCAACAGGGGCCGAACTTGATGGGGCAGTCGTGGTGGTCCGCGACGTCTCGCATGAGCGGGAGGTCGACCAGCTCAAGTCGTCACTGGTGTCGACGGTTTCCCACGAGCTACGGACCCCGCTGACGATGATCCAGGGTTTCTCTGAGCTTCTCCTTACGCGCGACGACCTCGGAGCGGTGAGATCTCGGGAGTCTTTGCAGCAGATTCACGCCTCGTCGCAACGTCTCGGCCGGCTCATCGACGACTTGTTGTCGGTCTCGCGGATCGAGTCGGGCAAGCTCACCGTCGACCTCGCTCCGGTCGACCTGTCCGGCGTGGTCGCCGAGGTTCTGTCGCCGTTCGAAGCCCAGAATGGCCGGCACTTCGTGACCGAGCTCGACCCAAGCCTGGGTCCAGTGTTTGCCGACCGGGACAAGACCGTGCAGGCGCTCACGAATCTGATCTCGAACGCCGTCAAGTACTCACCGGAGAGCTCGCGCATCCAGATTCTGACCCGCTCAGCCGGGGATCACGCCGAGATCTCGGTTGCCGACGAGGGGATCGGCATGACTGCTGAAGAAGGCGTGGGTGTCTTCGAGAAGTTCTCCCGTCTCGATCACCCTCAGGTGCGGAAGGTCGGCGGTACAGGTCTCGGGCTCTACATCACCAAGAGCCTCGTCGAGCTCCAACACGGCCAGTTGTGGGTTCGGAGTGAGCCTGGGCGAGGCAGCACCTTCGCCTTCTCGTTGCCGCTGGCCCACGTAGACGCGATCGCCAACGGCAAGGGGGACCACCTGTGAGGACGCTCTTGATCGTCGACGACGAAGACGGCGTGCGGTCTCTTGTTCGCGTGACACTCGAGAGCGACAATTACAAGATATTGGAGGCGAGCGACGGGAGCGAGGCGCTCATCGTAGCCCGCGAGCACCACCCTGACCTGGTCCTGCTTGATGTGATGCTTCCTGATCTCTCCGGCATCGAGCTTTGCCGCCAGCTGAAAGGCGACCCAGCGATGAGCTCGACATCGATAGTCATGCTCACTGCCAGAGCTCAGCAGACGGATCTGGGCGAGGCTGAGGACGCGGGCGCCGACGGGTACTTCACCAAGCCGTTCTCGCCGATCGCGCTCATGCAAAAGGTCGAGACGATACTCGGCCCGCCTGAATGAAGACCGTCCTTATCGTCGACGACGAGCCGGATATCAGGGCCCTCGTGGCGCTCTGCCTCGATCACCTCCGGGTCGAAGTCCTTCAGGCGGCCGGTCTTACGGGCGCGCTCAACATTGCACGAGCCAATGACGTCGGCCTCGTGCTCTTGGACCTTGCTCTCGGTTCAGAGGACGGTCTCGAGATCCTGCCAGAATTGCGCCGCGAGCCGAGGCTGTCCGGGGCACCGGTCGTTGCGTTCTCGGCCCACGACAGTCGCCGCCGCGAAGCACTCGACCATGGGATGGATTCGTTCCTCAAGCGCCCGTTTACCTCGGCGGAGCTTCGGTCGACGGTCGAGCTCTACCTCGGGACGCCCACCGACGGCGAGTGATGTTCGCGGCTTCGCAACAATGAGCGCAGAGAGATATCTTCCGAAAGAGCTTTCCATCTTGGTGCCGTAGACCCGCCGCAACCACGAGGTTGCTGAGGTTGGCTAAGTATGAAGTAGATGTCAGACCTATCTACGGTTGGCTGAAGAAATGAGTAGTCGGTGGCGAGCTATACCTAATCCTAGAAAAGAGCTCTCCACTTAGGTACCCGTGAGTCAATACCACTAACTTAGAGTTGCAAGCCTGACCCCGTCAGCCGGGATGCCGCGAGGAGCGGCGATAGCAGGCGTCGTCCGCCGACGGATGCTCGCAATAGCAAGCAGAGCTCGCCAGGTGGGGCAAGACCCATCTACATTCGAGATCGCCGAAGATACGTCGTGTCAGGATGGGCGTCCGGATGGAACTCACCGACCCCCCAACAACTGCCTCCCCGCACCAAGTCGGAGGGGGACAGGAAGACGGACGCAGGAAGACAGGCCAAAGACGGGGACGGTGACGAGCGGCCAGACCAAGACCAGGAAGGGGACAGAGGACAAGACCGAGCCCATTACGGAAAGTCAGAGCTCGCCGCTCCATTCGATACCCGAGCTGGCAACTGGTCGGTCGCACCCGTCTGTGTTCGTGCCGTGCTGGGCTCAGGCAGGGCGTCGATCGTCAGGGCGGATGATCTGCCACTCGGCGCCCCAGGGCATCGCCACGATGGCGTGCTTGTGCTCGTAGCTCGCGCGCGTGAGCGCTTCGCTCGCCTGTGCGATCGGAGGGTTCGCGCTGTCGAACACGAGCCCGACGACGGCAGTATCGATCGGACGTCCATCATCGTCCTGAACGAGTAAGAACCACACACCGTCGCTGCCACTCGTCCGGGAGGGGGATAGACACGCGAGTGATGCGCGGGCGGCCGATTCGGCGTGCACTGCTGGGATCTCACCGAAGCGCTTGGTCAACGACTCAGCCTCGACGACCGCCGTCACCGGCGTGGCCGGTCCTTGGACGCGACCGCGGCGTCACCGGAGGTCTCCTGCGCCGCTTCTCCGGCCAGATCGGTGACCTCATCCAATCGGCGCAGAACCTCCGACATGTTCACGCCGAGAGCGCCGAGCAGCACCGCCGCAGGATCTGGCGGTCGGAGAGCGAGGATCTGGGCCAGCACCTCGGGGCCGGTGACCTGGAGCTTCCGATGACCCTTGGGCTTGTACGCTTCCTCGAGCACTTTCTTTGCCGCGGGCGTCATGCGGATGCGGTCTTTTTTCGCGACGTCTCTGATCCTCGGCTTTTTCGGCACGGCGCGCATCGCGAGTGGGGGAGCGTCGGCGCCCGACCCCAGACCGACTACGGCCAGTGCTTCCCGGTCGAGCGACTCAAGGGCCTGGCGAGCTTGCTGCAGGTTCACGCCCAGCACAGCTTCGGTCGAGGGGTCCTCGAACAAGGCGAGCAGGATGTGATCGGTGCCGCTGCGGCGGTCACCCCGGCGACGCGCCTCTTCACTGGCCCGCAGATAGACGCCCCATGCGTGAAGCGTCTCTGGCGTAGCGGGTTCGGTGGTCATGACGACTCCTTGCTGTATTTGGTGTGCAC
>JBOGGH010000115.1:0-7208 GCA_050743905.1 Acidimicrobiales bacterium | reverse complement strand
GTGACGATCCGCTCGCAGCTCGCGCAATAGAGGCGACGGATCTCACCTTGGAGGAACGTCCTGGTGCTCAGGACATCGAGATGGCGCCATCGCCGCACCGACCGGTCATAGGCCGACCTCGTCGAGAACCCACAGACACAGCGCAAGAGGAAGTGGGTCGGTCGGACGCCCAGGATCAGATCGGCACCTTCGAACGTGACCTCTCGCACGGTGACGCAGAGCGGCGCCATCATCTTGTTGAATACGGTCGTGACGCGCACAGCAGTCCACCTCGCAGGCTCGGTTGGCGTAGGAACCACCGAACCTACGACGGAGGCCTGTGCGCGCCACCTACTGTCGGGGTACCAGTAGCGCTCCACCGGCCGACGCTTCGGGCCGACGCGCTCGGTCAGCTAACCGAATCAGCTCACGATGCTGGGCGGCTCAGCTCAGAGTGTGCAGGTCTCAGGTGCCTGCGTGAGGTATTCACAGGCACTGCTCGCCGACGGCTCTCCCGCTGGTGCCGGCTCACTCAACCAGCCCGGCCGAGCTCCACGAGGGCGCTGCGCGAGTTGTTACAAGCGACCGAGGCGAGCTGGACGCCTCAAAGACCAGTCGTTACAAGGACTCTCTGTTGCTTCAGCGATCGAAAGACCCACAGAAACCCCAGGAGAACCACCTCAGTTGATCCCTCGGTGGCTTCGCTTCGGCGGGTAACGGCTCTGACCGGACGACTCGCCGAACTCGCGAGCGAGCGTGAGCTCGAGATCTCTCGAGCAGTAGCTGCTGGCGCGGCGTGGGCACGCGTCGCGGCGTCTCTCGGGTGCTCTCCGCAGGCAGCCCACAAGCGGTACCGGTGGATCCGTCACAGCGAGAAGACGGGCGAGGTCTGGTACGAGCGACCGCTTACGAGCTGAGCCGCCACGCTCGTCCACAGTTCGAGAGTTTTTCCACCCTTCCCCCCGGACCCCCCATCCACAGCTACTCCTACAGTTCCAATAACCGACTCCACCAGAGCGCATCGCAGACCGAACCGTCGCCGACGAGTACTTCGCCGTGTCCGACAAGGTCGAAGCCCTCTACGACGCCCCGCTCGAGCTCCCCGCCGACGCCGAGGGCACCGAAATGCGCAAGCTGCGCGCCGAGATGCACCGCCGCATGCTCGGCAACGGCTACTGCGCCCGGCCCGTCGATATGGACTGCCACTTCGAGTCGATCTGCGAGTCGTGCTCGTTCTTCGTCACCACCATCGAGTTCCGCCCCACCCTGCAACGCCAACGCGACGACGCCGAAGCCAAGGGCCAGATCGGCCGCCAGAAGATCTTCGACGGCCTCATCGGCCGCCTCGACGGCGAGGCATCATGAGCACACCCGGCGACGGAATGCGTAACGCTTCCGACCGTCCTCCCCGCCACGGCGTCGCCTGCGCCAGCTGCGGTGCCTTCACCGTCACCGCCGTCGATGGTCTCTTCTCCAACCCCCGAGTCGGATCCCAGCAGCGCTTCTGCTCGCCTGCTTGTCGGGTCGCGGCCTGGCGACGCCGCAGGGCCGGTGTCTCCGAGGACACCCCCCCGCCAGCACACCGGCGGCCGCTCACGCGTCCTGAACCCCGACGACGATCACTCCCGCGGCGGACAACCAGAAGATCGTCCTTGACAAATCACCCACATAAATGCGCCGCCTCGGGATCGGGGGAGCGTGCCCCGAATGTGAGGCGCCAATTGCCGTGAACGAGCTTTTCGGCGAGGAGGTGATCGCCAGTCGCTGAGTATCATCAAACTGAGCCACCCACGGCCCGGTCGCACCTACATTTTCGGTGATCGCCGACCTACATTTTCCGTGATCCGCGACACTCGGACACCGAAGGCCGCTTCAGGGAGCTGAAGGACTTTTCCGGACTACGGCCGATGTTCGATTCCCACTGAGGGCCGCCGGCGGGGCCACATCGCCCTCTGCCTGCTCGCGACGACGATCGAGGCACTCATGGGGAAGGACCTCGCCGAAGCCGGCGTCATGGACCCGGACCTCACCCACCAGCATCTCTCAGCGCGCCGTGCGCTCGCCGAGCTTGCCGAGATCCGCCGCTAGCTCGTCACCGCTGGCGTCCGCAGACTCGAGCTCGTATCGCGCCGCAGTCCCCTCCAAAGAAAGGTCCTCAAGGCCTTCCATGTCGACACGTCTGCCTGGGACAAGACCAACATCGCCTGAGCAGGCCGTTCATACCACGCGTAGTGGAAACAGCCTCCTGCCGCGTCTCCATCTACCTGCTGGTTCGCGATCGGCCCGGAAAAGTCAAGACAGACTGGAGTGAGCCCACGCGTCGAGACCCGCGTATCGGCGGTCCAGCCGCTTCGCAATTGCATCGTCGAACAATGTCGTCGTTGCTGATGTTCCTCCCAACTCCGATCTCTCAAGGTCAGTATGACGGGTTCCCGGGCTCGGGCGGAACTTTCCAAAGTCTTACGTCGTGCCTGAACGAATCCTAGCCTCCAAGCCCGCCTTGTCGTTGCTCTTCGCCAGCATCACTAATTCATTCAGCCATTCTACAAATGGCGCGTCCCTCCTCAGTGCTCTGGCCGTTCCAATCCTTGTAACCCCCAAACCCCGCACTGACAGCCGCGTGCCGTCCATCTTGCGGAGACGCCCCGCGAAGCCTGGTATCAACTCGAATCCGTCGATCTCCTCCCAAGTAAACCTATAGTTGCGATAGATGTTTTTAACGGCCACTCCCTCGCACGACACCACTACGCAGGCGAGCCCCTGTCTTACAGCGATCAGTTCGACAACAACGAGAAGAAAGCCAATAGACGCCCTCCATTGCGGAGGATAGCTGGTGTCAGCAATTGGTGCGAGGCAGATCAAAAAGGTCACGCCAATAAAGCACGCGAAATAGGCGCTGGTTCGCGTCCTATAGGTTCGTTGCCTATCGCCGGCCATGCACGTACTGTTGGTACTGGCCGCGTGTGTAGGTTTGGAGGCAGATCCCTTGGAATGTACCGCCTTCTATCTCGTCAACGATCGCGTTGAGCACGTAAGGCGCGAAGCCAGAGGCCCTTAGTAATAACCGAAGCCCCCGCAGGGCTGCAGAGCTTTCTCCCTGTGACTCGATTTCGTTTATCAACGCATTTAACCCCTGGACTGAGCCCTCCTCTAGTCCGCTAACCGCGCCTGCAGCCAAGCCCGCATATGAGGAGCCTATTAAGCCCACGACGGCGTCGGCAACTATTTGGGCGCCTGATACATGATTGACAACGTCCTGGAAGACTTTGAGGCCTGTCGCAACTATGAGGACGACAACACAACCCTCCACAAGGACGATGCAGGCTGCACCAGCTGCCAACTGAGCTATTGTGCCAAAGTTATGTAGCCCGAACGCCGCTATATCATTAGCTGCAGTGCGGAAATCGTGTTGGAGCCGTGTTATTTCGCCACAAAACGGTATCCATGACGGACACGTGAGTACACCAAGTGGGTCGCTACCGTCGACTGGATCGCCTCCAGTATAAACGTAGGGCTGCTCCGTGATCCCGACATCTGGATCCACCGACAGGAATTGCCCTGTCGTCGGGTCGTAGTAGCGGTTGACGAGGTAGATGAGACCCGTTGGATCCGTGTACCCGCCGGCGAAGCCGATCGGGCTCGTCTGCCCGCTAGACGAGGCGAGCTCGCCGTAGGCCGAGTAGCTGGCGGTGCCTGCCACCACCCCGCTCGTGTTTGTGAGCACCCTGGTGCTCCCGATGTCGTCCGTGAGGACGTAGTAGGTACCAGTGGGGCTCACCTGCTCGAGAAGGGTGCCGTTCGGGCCGTAGATGAAGTCGTTCGTGCCATCTGAGACGAGCTCTGGGGTGAAGCCCTCTGTGTCCCAGGTGAACTGGCTAGTCACGCCCAAAGGACTGGTCGAGGACGTGGTCGTCACCGACATGCGGAGCCCGTCGCCGTTGTAGGTGTAGGCATACGAGCTTGCCCCTGATGCCGCAAAGCCGTCTGCCTGCACCGGGACATCGGAGTCAGTGGTCGAGTCGCTCCCGAGGCGTCCGTTCGCGTTCGAGCCGAAGCCCTCGATCATACCTGTGCTCATGAGCACGAGGGAATCGTAACCGCCGCCAGCAAGGCCGGCCGGGTTGGTGATCCCGCTCACCTGTGTGAGGACATCCGAGCTCGTCTCGGTGCCGTTGCCGAGCTGGCCGTAGGTGTTCTGGCCGGTGGCCCACAGCGTCCCGTCGGACTTTTCGACAATGAGCTGGAAGCCGCCGGCTTCGATGGCGTGTGCCGTGACGCCTGTGATCTCTTCTGGCACCTCGGAGCTCGTCTCAGAGCCGATGCCGAGTTCGCCGTCGGAGTTGTCGCCAAAGGTGTAGACCTCCCCGGAGATGGTCATCACAGCTGAGAAGTAGGTGCCGGCGGTGACTGCGCTCACATCTGAGAGCCCGGAGATCTCAGTTGGCGTCGTCGTCTCGGTCGTCGAGCCGAGCCCGAGCTGGCCGTCGCCGTTGTAGCCCCATGAGTACACCTTCCCAGAGGAGGCCAGCGCGAGCGCGTGGTAGCCGCCCGCCGCGATCTCTGTGATCTGGGAAAGCCCCGACACCTCGACCGGCGTCGTCACAGGAGTGGTGCTCGTCGTGCCGTCTCCGGACTGTCCGTCGTAGTTCGAGCCCCACTCGTAGACGGTTCCAGAAGCTGTCAGCGCGAGCGCAAAGTTGTACCCAGCTGCCACCTCGACGATGTCAGAAAGCCCTTCTACCTCGACCGGGCTCGTCGAGTACGAAGGAGACGACTCGCCCAAGATGCCGTCGGTGTTGTCGCCGAAGGCATAGACGCTCCCAGACGCGCTAAGGGCGAGTGAGTACTCATGGCCTCCAGCCACCTCGACGATGTCTTTGGGGAGCCCGTCTACTTCTACGGGGGTGTGCTCTTCGGTCGTCGTCCCGTTCCCGAGCTGGCCAGAGCCGTTGTAGCCGAAGGTAAAGACGTCGCCTGTCGACGCTGCGGGGTACGGGCGGTCGGGGCGAGGTAGCCCACAGGGACCTGCCGCTGGGCGGGCGGCGATGCGGGCGTTCGCGGGCCCACCGGATAGCCCTTGACATCCCGTAAGTCCCAGCGTAGCGTCATCTGTGCTCGATAAAATGAGAGCCAGGTCTACCCGATCGCGTCATACCGGGACCCCTTCGTGACTGCAGCTCCAGGTAAGGAATGAGTCATTATGCGCCTACTCAAGAGGAGGATGCGAAACCTCCTGTGTGTCGCTGGAGCAACCGTCATGCTTGCCCTAAGTCTGAGCGGCCCTACGGTCTCGGCGAGTGCTGCGCCAACCAGTCCGTCTAACACGGTATCGCAGGAAATTCCCTACGCCGTGGGGGAGTCGTATCTGACTGCCCTCACAAACCTTATCGAAGTAAACCCGGCCGTCCAGATTACGATCGAGCAGTTGCTTTCCGAGCAGATTCAGATGGCGGACGCTGGAAGCCTTGTGAACTTCCCAGGATCGGATGGCTTGACCAGCGCTCAAGAGGCAGCCGTACTCACCGCCGACGAGGCGGCGATCTCGACTGGTACAGCAGGGGCTAACACAAACAGCCGCGGAGTAATCGTCGCCGGACACGCTCAGCCTGACCTTTCAGGAAACCCTCGTGATTGGGGACAGCGCGGAAGTGCCGGAAACAATAACACTACCTGGTCATTCCAACTGGCGGTCGCTCTGGCCTATTGCGATCCTGGATGTGTCCAGACGGACAGGATCACCATTTCGGGACAGAAGCAAGGCCCTGGTCCGGCAACGACCAAATACGTCTCGGGTGGGATCCTCTACTCCCCTAACAGTGGGAACTTCTACACGGGATCGAACGGCTCGACACACCTCCACATCCAGGTTTATGCGCTCTGCTACGCCTCGGAGACGGTGTGCGGTACCGAGAACTTCGATATTCCATCGAGTGGGAGCTCCACGAACTTCAACAGCGAGAATCCGAAACCGTATAATGCCAAGCTCAAGAACGCCGTTGCGCTGTGGGCATACATCCCGGGGCTGAGTGAGTGGATTGGCGACGGAGCGAGCACAGGAACAGCGAATTGCCCGGGCACCGCAGGTGGTGCCTGCATCTACTGATCTAACAGAGGGGGCTGTGTCCGGCTGCTATGACGGTGGCTGGGCTGACACCGTCCACAATGAGAATCTACCGTAATGTGGGATGAGATTGATCTCGTCAATAATTCGAGCGTCAGAGTAACGCTAACTGATTTCCATGAGTCTGGTGACAGCCTCTTCTTTTCTGACGACAGTCTCTTCTTTACACTTCGAGTGCGCGCGCCCCAGGATGATGTGGCAGTGCAAGCTGAGTCGGACGGAGTGGAAGTCGAGGTCGAGCATCGCTCTCCTGGTCCCGTATCACCCGGAACGCTCGAGCTTGGAATTCGATTTGCAGACGGCCGATTAGGAGACAATCTCTATTCGAACGGTACTTTCACCTCAGACGATGGCGTGTTGTTGGCAGTAACAGGAGGCGGCGGTGAATACGGGGCGGGAAGGGGCCTGGTCTTCGACGTGAACTGGGAACTCTGCCCCACGCCGCCGGCGGGTCCGACCACGTGGTGGTGTGTATGGCCCATTTTCGATGTGGTGCGGACTGAGACCGTTCGCTGCTACCCCTGAGCCATCCCTGAAGGACCGCTGAATGTCAGGAGCGTCGCCTGCAGGGCGTCACGGTTTCTTCCCACGTGTGGGCTCGCCTGATCGAAGTGTCGCCGGCGTGTGGGCTCGTCGAGGAAGAGCACGCGGAAGCCGGCCGCCTCGTCCCGGTCGAAAATCCAGCCTCAAGCACGAATGGGGGATGCTGCCCCTGCGGGTACGTCAGATCGAGCGGGTGCGGCTACACGTCGACCTTTCGATCCTCGCCGAACTGGCGAGTGCATTGGCAAGCGCGAGGGACGTGGCACTCGCGGCGTAGCGCTAAGCGCAACACCAGAGCCGGGACGCCCGTGGCGACCACCGTGGCGACCGAGACCACCCTCCCGCCCTCGCGTACCTTGTGGAAGGGGGCGTCGAGCCACACGTAGGTGTAGGGCCCGGCGTCCAAGGGCCGGTCCCGGAACTCGGCGACCTTGAGGTCCAAGTTCTTCGCCAGCTCGAAGAACTGGGACTTTCCCATCCCCTCGATCCCCATGGAGCGGACCAGGTCGTCGACCCGGCGGGTGGAGACGCTCTCGACATAGGCCTGGCAGACGACGTTCACGAG
>JBOGGH010000114.1:0-7214 GCA_050743905.1 Acidimicrobiales bacterium | reverse complement strand
CCTGGAAAGTGGGCATGGTCGAAGAAGACAGCGACAACGTGCTCGTCGGCCCGCTCGACGACGCCAACCTCAATGTTGCAAATCGCTCGCACGTACGGCTCCACCTCACGCGGAGGGATCGTGTCGCCCGGCCGAGCCCCGTCTCTCACTGCCTGTACCAACGCAGGGTCGGAGCCCGTCCAGCCCGTGCGCCTCTCGACGATCTCTCGGGCGGCCGCGTACTGCGCCTCGGTAAGGATCCGCGGCGGTCCGGGGTCGGGCAGCTTGAAGAGCTGCCCAACCTGCTCGCGCTGGCGTTCGAGCAGCATCAGGAGACTCTTGAGATCCGGTTCCGCCACTTCCAGAACGATAGGGGGCCCGGGACATCCTGCTCGACGAGATGGCGAAGGAACACCGCGAAGAGCAGTCCGGGTTGGACGACTCGTGATCGGCGGCGAACCTCCTGGTCATCGGAGGGTTTGCCCACGTCAAACTGGCCCGCTACCCAAGCCGCTAGAGCGTTTCCGGAGCCCGTCCTTCACCCACCTCGTGATCTGCGCCTCCTCGGGGACGAGCGACCGCCACGCCTCCCCGTGACCGTCGATGCGGTGCGGGCGGACCTCCTCTGCCAGCCGGCCGATCAGCTCGTCGGTGAGCTGACCCTCACCGCCCGACCGGTCGATACCAAGCGACACCGCAGCGGCGATGTACCGCCTCGCCGTCTTCCGATCGACACCGATCCCCCGGGCGACCGAGCGCTCGCCCTCGCCGCGCAGCCACCGCCGGAGCGCCTCTCGTATCTGGACCACCGTGACCTCCCTGAACGCCATTGGGCCTCCTCCCCATCGGGTTTCGAAGGCCAAGCCGAATGTCTCTTCGGCCGGCGTTGGTGGATGCTCAGGGTGGTCCCATCACTGGCAACGGGGCTGGTCCCATGCCGCTGGCAAAAGCAACGGCTATCTGGTCCCATGAGGCTGGCAACTGACAGCGCCAGACGAGCCTGGCCCTACGTTCACTCCGTTCTGCGAACCGATCAACGATGAGTAAGCCACCGAACCTTCTGAGGTCGGAGAACTACAGCGCTGCGAGGTCGGTGATCGTGTACGCCATGACTGCAACTCCTTTCCCTTCTGGGTTCATGGGCGCGGAAGGACACGGAGGGAAAGCACGGAGTCAAGAGAAGAGGGCGCAGTTTTCCGCGAGTACCGGAGCGAAGCGGCGGCTCGCAGCGCCTTGACGCCATGCGGCTCCGTGCGACCCTGGAAGCGCTGAACCCCAGAAGTACGTTGCGGATCGGGCTTGCCGGATGCGGTCTCCCGCAGCTCCGGAACGTTGTTCAGCTATGGTCTGCCGATGGCCGACGAGGGCTCAGCTCCCGAACGTGTGCTGATCGATCCATCGTTACTTCTCCAAGCGCGAACCCTTGACTGGATGGAAGCTTCACCCGACCTCTTTGTGGCGTCTTCGGCCTTCAAGTCGCAGTTAGCTGAAGGGCAGATCGGTCCGGGGTCGCGGTTGTTGCCTCCCGAGGAGCCGTATACAGCCGAGATCAATCGCGACAGGGTGCTTGCGCTTCTCGAAGAGGTCGCCACGTTTTCGCATTTCGAGGTGGAGCTTGACGAGACGCACTCCGCGATTACGCAATCACTGCTCGCTCTTGGCGATCCCAGCGGCATCGTGTACGCGGATGAGTGGGTATTCCTTTCCGCTCACTCGGTCATGTTCTCGGCAGTACGTCAGCCATTGGACGCACTGCGCCACGCCGGTGCGGTAGTCGTGGAGTATGGGCGACGAGTCCTTGACGAGGCATTGACAGTCGTGATTCCAACAAGTCATCGAGACAGATATGCACCAACGGAGTTATTCGCTCGTGGCGCGATGAAGTGGCTCGTTCTCGGAGGAGCAACGGGCACTGCCGGGGCAGTGGGTGGCGTGTTAGGCGCGTTGACTCCTCTCGCAGGGGTTCCACTGGTACGCGGCTTCGATCCGTGACCAGCGAACGTTCGGGAGGATTCCCTACAATTGTGCACATGCGTGATCCTCGATATTCGCTGACCCTCTATCTTGATGTGCCATACCGTGTATCTGACAGCGGCTTCTTGTCTGTGTGGAGAAGTGCTGGGCGAGCTGGCGCAGGGAGGTTTTGTGGCGGCACCCAGCGGCCGCGTGCTCGTTTGGTCCACGAAGGGAGAGGGATCAGCGCAACGACCCGCGAAACTCCGTTGGCTACTTTCTTCCGAGATCACGGAAGCCCGGTCGTGAAGCGCTATCCATCCGCTCAACGCCAGCTCGGCCCTGACCGTCCATACTCTCGGAATGTCGTCGTTGCCGGGATTCGGCACCAGCGAACCGTCCCAGGCAGCTCTTGCTCATTGGGCTCCTGTGTCAGGCGCTGCCCGCTGGGCTTCGGCTCTCCCTCCCAGGTTAGAGTATGCGCGCCGACGAGCAGTGCCGCAGGTCCTCAACTAGTAGACGCTGTAGACGCGTTGTCGCCCTCGAGCGGTACACTGCCCGGGGAGGTGGTCTCATGGCGTCGTCGGTGGCCCAGGCGCTGAGGTTGCTCGAGCAGCGCGCGAGTGCGGATGCTGAGCTCGCCGAGGCGTTGCTCTACCTCGCCGACGAGGTCGCCGGGCCCGAGGACCCCTTCGCCCGCCCCTCGAGCGGTGTCCTCGCGGCGGCGAGGCGGGTGACCGAGCGCCGCGCGGCGGACAGCGCCGAAGCGAGGCGGACCGACGCGCTCGACACGGCGGCGGTGGTGGCCAGTATCGCCTCGGTCCACGACCGTCGCGGCGTCGACCGTCGCCGCCGAAGGGGACAGCTCCTCGGCTGGTCGCACGGGTCGAGCACGCTCCATCCCGCGTGGCAATTCGACCGATCGCGGGGCGACACCTGGCCGGGGCTGCCCAAGGTGATCGGCGCCCTCGCCGAGGTGGCTCCCGATGCTCGGGCCGCTGACGCCTTGATGCGCGCTCCGAGGGAGGACCTCGGCGGCCACAGCCTCGCCGACCTCCTCGCCGTGGGGCAGGTCGAGACCATCGTGCGACTGGTCCAAGCGTCGACCGACCAGTCCTGAGCACCTTCCCGCCGCGGCGACCAGCGGGGCTGCGCCTCAGCCCCGTCGGCCCGACCTGGTGGCGGATCGACGCCGATCACCCCGATGATTGGGACTGGACGCCGCATCCCTCGCCGAGGAGCCGTTTCGACCCCCTGTCAGGGCGCTTCCGCGTCCGCTACGCCGCCAACCTGCCCGCCGTCGCCGCCCGCGAGCGCTTCCCATCGCACATGCTGACCGAGCTCGACGGTGAACTCTGGCTCGTCCGTCTCAGCCTCCCCGGGCCGGCGCTCGCCCTCACCCGACAGGCGAACCTCGATGCCCTTGGCCTCGACGACCGGGTGAGCACCGGGCGACTCGACACGGCCAGCCGAGTCGATCCCGACCCCTTGCTCGCAACCTGTGGCCAGCTCGCCGATGCCATCTACGACTGGTGGCGGGGCTTCCCTCCGCCACTTCTCTACCGGGCGCGCACGATGCCCGGCGTCGGCCGCAGCGTCGCGTTCACCGCCGGTTCAGAGCGGTCACTTCTCGACGCCCGGCCGCTACGCATGGCGACGGCGCTCCATGCGTACCTCGTGCTGCGGGCCGGGTTCCAGGTTCCCGCTCATTGGCTTGTCTGACGCCGCCGTAGGGGACTTCTGAATATGACGTTGGCGATCACCGAGCCGTCGATCCGTCGAGTGCCGGCGTTCATCCCAAGCGGTGATTCGGTGCGCACATTCTCGTGCGGTCCGAATAGGGATATCAGCGAGTTCGAGCGCGAAGCCAAAAGCGTGCCGATGGAACCGCTATCGGCTCTCCTGCCAGACCGAGTAAGGCGTCGCGGTATCGAGCGACGCTGAAGTCCGGAACAGCCCAGGGCACGTTCGTGAGGTACCAAGCCAACGCGCCGATGTCCTCGAAGGTGGTCGTCGCGATGCCCTCTTCTGCCTCTTCGATCTCGAAGCCGGCCCTCGTCAGCTGATCGATTGCCAGCGGCAGGGAGAACTCCTCGGAAGTGGGTGCTTCGAGACCCAAGAGGTCGTGGAAACGAGCTGATCCAGAATTGGCTTGCTGGGTTACGAAAATTCCACCTCTTGTGAGCACCCGGCGCACCTCTCCAGCGAAGAAGCTCTCGTGCCGGTTGGTCACGAGGTCGAAGGCCGCAGCGCGGAATGGAAGCCGCCCCTTCGGCTCGGTGACGGACTGCAGGACATTGTCGGTCGCAGCCTCGTTCTGGACGACGCTGATCCCCAATGGCCGAAGGCGCGCCACAGCAATTGGGACGTTCGGCGGCCAGCTTTCGGTCGCAACTACTTCCGCCGAACGTCCATTGAGTGACGCCAACCACTCGCCACCACCTGTTCCCATGTCGAGCAGGCGCCCGGTCGCGTCGAAGAGCTCCTCCACGATCGCCGGAAAGGACCACGGTGGTGGCTCGAGGCGGAATCGATCGCCGAGAACGGAGAAGTCCCACCCGGCAAGCGGGATGCTGGCAGCTTCAGCGAGGAGCTCATCAGGGCTCGACATCGCGCCAGTATGCAGAGGGATGACGACCAAGCGTTAGTCCGACCCGCCCGGTGGATTGCTGATTTGGGTAGCAGGCCGCTCTCGTCAAGACTTTGTCAATGGATCCCGAAGAGGACGAGGAGCCGCTCGGCGGAAACTCGGGGGCTGGTGTCGTACGCGTCGGCAACACGGTCCGTCGGGCCATAACCGAAGCGTCGCCGGCGGTCCCCGCACTGCTCCGCCATCTGGAGGATGCCGGCTTCGAGCACGCCCCTCGACTCCTCGGCGTCGACGCAAAAGGAAGAGAGATCCTCACGTATCACCCCGGTCAGAGCGCCTGGCATCTCGGTCCGAGCTTCTGGAGCGCGGAGCGGTGCACCCGCCTTGGCGCGCTCGTGCGAGAGCTCCATGACGTGATGGCGAGCTTCGTCGTACCTGCTCATCCGCACTGGTCCGGATGGCTCGCCGATCCCCTCAGCGGCAGCCAGATCATTCATAACGACCTTGGGCCTTGGAATCTCGTCCATCGTCCGGACTGAACGTGCAGGAGGCCGATCGCTACGAGGAACCCGGCCGCCGGCGACAGGAACGGCAGCGAGCCCGTGGCGCACTCGAATACGGGAGCACCCTTGGGGAAGCGGCAGGAGGCGCACCCATCGCAGGTGGCTGTGAGGCTCCGCCGTCCAGTTGCCAGACGTGGTGGCGGCGATCACTGCGGGGTGGCTGTAAGTGGCCACCGCAGACCGAACACCGTGGTCGTTTGCCGCCAGGACGAGCAGGTCCTTGTGTGCTCCGTCGATCAAATGGTCGATCGGTCGATCAACGTGAGCACACGGAGGAGACGGGCGCGTCCTGGCCAGAATGCATGCCCTGATCAGCGGCATTGGGGCTGACGAGCTGGACGCCACAGACGCCGCTGAGCGGCCTCGAGAGCCGTTACGGACAGGCGCAATGGCCGGCGTCTATGACCAGTCGAGGAGCGACCTCGACTACCTCGGGTGGCCTCGGGCAGCTGAGTGCTTCGCTTCTCACGCCGACGCGGCCAAGGCCGAGGACTGGAGCCCGTCGAGTACCTGGGAAATGTCGTGGCAGAGCAAGCACCAGCCACGGTGAACCGAGGCATGTGGCCCATCTGGGCTACGCCCGGTTCCCCTTGCGGCGGACCATCACAGACTTCGACTCCTCCTTGCAGCCATCGATCGAGCGAAAGCTGGTTGAGGACCTGGCCACGCTGCGGTTCGTCTAAGCGCGCAGCCCGATCGTGTTGAGCCAGCCCGGCTGCCGCAAGACCGATCTCGCCGTCGAGGCCGGCTACCTGGGGTAACTCCCCGGCCGCAGACGACATGGCGCGTCAGCTGCGAGTTCTCAGGGTCATCACGTCTTCTCAAGGACTCGCCCCACTATGTCCGCGGCGTTACGATCCGCCGCCTCCATCACGTGAGCGTAGGTCTTGAGGGTAATTGCCGGCTGAGCGTGCCCGAGACGGCCCGCCGCCGTGCGTACGTCGACACCTCCGGCCAACATGACGCTGGCAGCGAAGTGCCTCAAATGATGAAGTTGCACCGAGGGTAACCCTGCTTCACCTCGAATGCGGACAAAGGAGGCGGAAACCCTCGACGGTCGCCACGGCTCACTGTGATCGACGGCTTGCGACCAGACGTAGGCCTCGTCCTCCAATGATCCCCCCACTTGAGCTGCTGAGGCTCGAGCGCGATCCAGTTGAGCACGCAACGCGCCGACGCTGAGGGTATCGAGCGACAATCGGCGGATGCGACCAGTCTTCGTAGACCTGACCTCCAGCCGTCCGGGAACGTCTGATATCGCTCGACGGATGATGAGCTGAGCGCCGTCGAGGTCGATGTCGGACCATCGCAATCCGCAGAGCTCACCTCGCCTGCAGCCCGTCGTGGCAGCAAGTAGCAGGAACGACGCAAGCAGTGGGTCGTGCTGCTCTGCCATGTCGATGAGCTGGTTCACCTCTGCGGGTAGCGGGCAAGACGCCTCCACGGTGCCGAGGGGTGGCGGCGTGGCGTGGAGCAGAGGTGAACGCTCGAGAAGGCCCCACCGGACCGCGCGGTTGAGAGCAGCCGAGAGTACAGCGTGGTAGCGACGGACAGTCGAGGTGGAGAGACCCTTGCGTCGAAGGTGGTCGTAAAGGGCGTCGATGTCGGTTCCGCGAAGATCGCGGAGCTTGACCTTGCCAAGACGGCTCGAGATCTCGGTCGCCATGCGGCGATGCTCGACGAGGGTCTTCGGCGCACGGTCCAGAGACTCGAGATGCGCCAACCAGCGAGCGAAGAGCTCGTCGAGGGTGTCCGCGGTGGTGACGAGCTTGCCCTCGCTCGCCTTGCTGAACAGCTTCGCCGCGGCTCGCTGTGCGTCGCGTCGGCCGCCCCGCACGGTGGCACTCGCATATCTGTAGCGACCAGTCGTCTGGTCTCTGCCGAGGCTCACCCGGATCTGCCACACGCCGGCGGAGCGCTCCCGTATGCTTCCCTGCACGGAACAACCATAGCCGATTATGGACAGATTATGGACAAGAGGTCCAGGGAAGTGGTAAAGTTCCTGCTGGAGAGGTGCGAGAGCGGCCGAATCGGGCTCACTGCTAATGAGTTGACCTGGGAAACTGGGTCCGAGGGTTCAAATCCCTCCCTCTCCGCCGGTTCGGGGCTGGTGCTACGCGCCCGACGTC
>JBOGGH010000113.1:0-7221 GCA_050743905.1 Acidimicrobiales bacterium | reverse complement strand
GGCCCGACGGGCCCGCCGGGCCCGCCGCCGAGGGGGGCGAGCCGCCGGCCGGGGGCGGCGAGGTGGCGCGGGTGGAGGCGGTGGAGCAGCCGGGCAAGGTCATGCGGATCGGCTCCATGGTCAAGCAGCTCCTCGAGGAGGTGCGGCAGGCCCCGCTGGACGAGAAGGGGCGCGCCCGGCTGAAGGAGATCTACGAGCAGTCCGTGCGCGAGCTGGCCACCGGCCTCTCACCGGACCTGGCGGCCGAGCTGGACCGGATGGCGTTGCCCTTCGACAGCGGCACGCCCTCGGAGGCCGAGCTGCGGGTGGCCCAGGCACAGCTCGTGGGGTGGCTGGAGGGCCTCTTCCACGGGATCCAGGCCACGCTGATGGCCCAGCAGGTGGCGGCCCGCGCCCAGCTCGACGAGATGCGCCAGCGCGGCCTCCCGCGCGGGGGCGACGGCAGCGAGCCGCCGGCCCGCCCCGGCACCTACCTCTGACGCCGGCCTCCCGAGCGACGGGCGGCGGGCGGGCGGGCCCGGCCCACCATCCACGGCCCCGGCGGGGGGCGCCTCGTAGATTGGGGGCGCCGCAGCCCCGGCCGGCCGCGGTCCCGAGGAGGCGCCATGTCCGACGTACCCCCCAGCCACGAGGGCCCCACCGGCCCGCCCCCGGGCACGCCGCCGCCGTACCCGGGCGGGGCGGAGCAGCCGCCGTCCCCCTACCCGGGCGCGCCGTCCCCGTACCCCGGTGCCCCCACGCCGTACTCGGGCGGCCCGGAGCAGCCGCCGCCGTACGGCGCGCCGCCGGGCGGGTACCCGGGCGGCTACGCCTACGGCACGCCGGCCGCGCCGGCCGCGGCGTACGCTTCCTTCGGGGCCAGGCTCGGCGGCTGGCTCATCGACTGGCTGATCCTGGCCATCGTCAACGCCGTCATCAACCGCATCCTCGTCTCGGTGGCGTTCCTGCGGGTCAGCTTCACCACCCACACGGTCACACACGGGGCGAGGATCCCCCACCTGCAGCACTTCTCGATCCTCGCCGAGATCGTCAACGTGGTCCTGATCCTCCTCTACGGGGCCTTCCTCTGCGGGTCGGCCCGGGGGCAGACGCTCGGCATGATGGTGGTGCGGGCCCGCGCCGTCGACGGCGAGACCGGGGCGCCGATCGGGTTCGGCCGGGCGCTGGGCCGGGCCGCCTTCGAGGTGCTCCTCTTCGTCCTCTTCGTGATCCCCTGGGTGGTGGACATGCTCTTCCCGGCCTGGGACTCGAGGCGCCAGTGCCTCCACGACAAGGTGAGCCGCACGGTGGTGCTCAAGGTCCCGCAGGGCTACACCGGCTGACCCACCCGGCCCCGCCGGCGGGCGGACCGGCCCGCCGCGGCCGCGGCCCGGCGCGGCTATCGTCGGAACGACATCGGTGTAGTTCGTCCACAGGGTGTGGACAACTCGGAGCAGACGCCGGGGAGGGTTGACGGCAGTTGACGTCGCGGTCGTTCACGCACCTGCACACCCATACCGAGTTCTCGATGCTCGACGGGGCGGCCCGCGTGGCCGACCTGGTGCGGGCGGCGGTGGAGGACGGCCAGCCGGCGCTGGGGATCACGGACCACGGCAACATGTACGGGGTCCTCGACTTCTACAAGGCGTGCCGGGCGGCGGGGGTCAACCCCGTCATCGGCACCGAGGCCTACATGGCGGGGGAGTCCCGGCACGAGCGTCCGGTGCGGCGGGGCCGGGTGGACGACACCGGCGGCGACGTGGAGGGCGGGCAGAAGCTCTACTACCACCTCACGCTCCTCGCCGAGACCACCGGGGGCTACCGCAACCTGCTCAAGCTCTCCTCCGCCGCCTACCTCGAGGGCTACTACTACAAGCCCCGCGTCGACTGGGAGCTGCTCGAGCGTCACCACGAGGGGATCATCGCCACCACCGGGTGCCTCGGCGGCGTGGTGCTCCAGGCGCTGCTCGCCGGGGACGCCGCCGAGGCCGAGCGGCGCGCTGCGCGGCTGCAGGACATCTTCGGCCGGGACAACCTCTTCGTGGAGCTCCAGGACCACGGGATCGCCGACCAGCAGCGCACCAACCCGCAGCTCGTGGAGCTGGCCCGGCGGCTCGGGGCGCCCCTGCTGGCCACGAACGACAGCCACTACACCCACCGCGAGGACGCCGTGGCCCACGACGCGCTGCTGTGCGTGCAGACCGGGGCGAACCTCTCGGACACCAACCGGTTCCGGTTCGAGGGGACGGAGCACTACCTGAAGTCGGCGGCCGAGATGCGGCACCTCTTCAACGAGGTGCCCGAGGCCTGCGACAATACGCTGCTGGTGGCCGAGCGGGCCCGGGTGGAGCTGGAGCTCGGGCGGCCGAGCCTGCCGGAGTTCCCCGTCCCCGAGGGGTTCCCCGGCGAGACCTACGAGGCCCGGGCCCTCGCCTACCTCCTCCACCTCACGCTGGAGGGCGCGCGGGAGCGCTACGGCGAGCCGCTGCCGCCGGAGGTGCGCGAGCGCCTCGACTACGAGCTGGCCGTCATCGGTGACATGGGGTTCGCCGCCTACTTCCTCGTGGTGTGGGACCTCATCCGCCACGCCCGGGAGTCGGGCATCCGGGTGGGCCCCGGGCGGGGCTCGGCCGCCGGGTGCTGCGTGGCCTACTGCCTGCGCATCGTGGACCTCGACCCCATCCGCTACGACCTGCTGTTCGAGCGCTTCCTCAACCCCGGGCGCAAGCAGATGCCCGACATCGACATGGACTTCGACGAGCGGTTCCGCGGCGAGATGATCCGCTACGCCGCCGAGCGCTACGGCAGCGACCGGGTGGCCCAGATCGTCACCTTCTCCACCATCAAGGCCCGGGCCGCCGTGCGCGACGCCGCCCGGGTGCTGGGGCTGCCCTACGCGGTGGGCGACCGCATCGCCAAGGCCATGCCGCCGCTGGTGATGGGCCGGGACACGCCGCTGCGGGCGTGCCTGGAGAAGCAGGAGGGCCACGAGGACGGCTACGCCGCCGCCGCCGAGCTGCGCGAGATGTACGGCGGGGACCCGGACGCCCAGCGCGTCATCGACGTGGCCAAGGGGCTGGAGGGCCTGCGTCGCCAGGACGGCATCCACGCCGCCGCCGTGGTCATCACGAAGGACCCGCTCACCGAGTACCTGCCGGTCCAGCGCAAGCCGGACGCCGGCGGCAACCCCGAGGACGCGCCGGTCGTCACCCAGTACGAGATGCACGGGGTGGAGGAGCTCGGCCTGCTGAAGATGGACTTCCTGGGGCTGCGCAACCTCTCGGTGATCGAGCGCGCCCTCGATCTCATCGAGCGCGCCACCGGGGAGCGCCCGGACGTGGACGCGGTGGACCTGGACGACGAGCCCACGCTGGCCATGCTGCGCCGGGCGGACTCGGTGGGGGTGTTCCAGCTCGAGGGCGCGGCCATGCGCCAGACGCTGCGGTCGCTCGCCCCCACCAGCTTCGACGACGTGGCCGCGCTGGTGGCCCTCTACCGCCCGGGGCCGATGGCGGCCAACATGCACCGGGACTACCCCGAGCTGAAGAACGGGCGCAAGGAGCTCACCTACCTCCACCCGGACCTCGAGGCCATCCTGCGGGACACTTACGGGCTGATGCTCTACCAGGAGTCCGTGATGCGGGTGGCCCAGAAGTTCGCCGGCTACTCGCTCGAGGAAGCGGACAACCTCCGCAAGGCCTGCGGGAAGAAAATAAGGGCGATGATCGCCGCCGAGCGGGAGAAGTTCGTCGCCGGCTGCGCCGCCCAGGGGTACGGCGAGGAGCTGGGCACCCAGCTCTTCGACATCATCGAGCCGTTCGCCGACTACGCCTTCAACAAGTCCCACTCCTACGGCTACGGGCTCGTGGCCTACCAGACCGCCTGGCTGAAGGCCCACCACCCGGTGGAGTACATGGCCGCCCTGCTCACCTCGGTCAAGGACAACAAGGACAAGACGGCCGTGTACCTCGCCGAGTGCCGGGCCATGGGCATCGAGGTGCTGGTGCCGGACGTCAACCGCTCGGCCGCCGAGTTCACCCCGCGGGCCGGCGCCGGTGAGGCCGGCGCCGGTGAGGCCGGCGACGGGGAGGCGGGCGCCGGTGAGGCCGGCGCCGGGACGGCGCCCGGCGGGCGGCCCGGCGTGGTGTTCGGCCTCGCCTCGGTCCGCAACGTGGGCGAGAGCCTGGTGGAGCGGATCGGGGCCGAGCGCGAGGACGGCGGGCCCTTCGAGGACGTCTACGACTTCTGCCGGCGGGTGGACCCGGTGGTCCTCAACAAGCGGACCATGGAGTCGCTGGCCAAGGCCGGCGCCTTCGACTCCCTGGGCCACCCGCGCCAGGGCCTGTGCCTGGTCCTCGACGAGATCGTCGACCGCACCATCGAGCGCCGGCGCGAGCACGAGGTGGGCATCGCCACGCTGTTCTCCACCATCGAGCCGGCCGCCGGGGAGGACGACGCCGGCCGGTGGGAGGGCACGCGGGTGCCCGTCCCGGACACGGAGTTCGACAAGGCGCAGAAGCTGGCTTTCGAGAAGGAGATGCTCGGGCTCTACGTGAGCGACCACCCGCTGATGGGGCTGGAGCACGCCCTGGCCCGGCTCACGGACTGCCCCCTGGCCGAGCTGCGGGACGCCGGCGACGCCGGGTTCGACGGCCCGCCGGGGACCGAGGGCGTGGTGCGGTCGGTGGGCGGGGTGGTGACCGAGCTGCGCCGGCAGTACACCAAGAAGGGCGACCTCATGGCCAAGTTCGTCCTCGAGGACCTCCAGGCCTCGATGGAGGTGTTCGTCTTCCCCCGGGTGATGGCCGAGTTCGGCGCGCTGCTGGAGAACGACGCCGTGGTGGTGGTGCGGGGACGGGTGGACCTCCGGGACGAGCAGCCCAAGCTGGTGGCCATGGAGGTCCGGCGGCCGGCCCTGGACGCCCAGGGCGCCCAGGAGCTGCGGATCTCGCTGCCGCTCGGGGTGCTGAGCGACGGGACGGTGGAACGCCTGAAGGAGGTGCTGGCCGACCACCCGGGGGCGTGCCCGGTCCTCCTCCACGTGGGGACCAAGGTGCTGCGCCTGCCGCCCGAGTTCAACGTCGAGAGCAGGAACGGCCTGGTGGGCGAGCTGAAGATGCTGCTGGGGGCGAAGGCGGTGCTCGCCTGAACGGCGGCCGAGTGGGAATCCCCGCAGCCGTGCCGGTAGAATTACCCCATGCCGATCGGGGTGACCACCAAGGACTGCACCGCGCTCAGCGACGCTGAGCTGGAGGAGATGGCCGATCTCAGCGCCGAGCGGGCGCCCGGCTTCGACATCGGGTTCCTGTCCAAGGAGCGCGAGGAGTGGGTGCTGGTGACCCACGCCAGGGAGGGCCGCAAGCTGCGGGGCTACTCGTTCTGCACGCTCGAGCGCATCGGCGGCACGCCGGCGCTCCTGGTGGGCCTGGCCACCGTCGACCGCACCACCAGGGCCGAGCCGGCGCTGAAGCAGATGATGGCGGACCAGTACCGCCGTGCCCTGCTGGCCTTCCCGGACGAGGACGTGCTGCTGGGGACGCGGCTGCTCACCGCCGACGGGTTCCGGGCGTTCGCCGGCCTGGCGGACGTGGTCCCCTTGCCGGGGCACCGGCCGTCCGGCGAGGAGCGGGCGTGGGCCCGCCGGCTGGCCAAGCGGTTCGGCGCCGAGGGGCGCCTGGACGACCGGGCGTTCGTGCTCAGGGGGGACGGGTCGACGGTGGGGGGGCTCGACTTCGTCCACCACAAGCCGCGGGACGGCGAGGCCACGGTGGAGCTCTTCGCCGAGATCGACGCGGCCTCCGGCGACCGACTGGTGGCCTTCGGGTGGGCGATGGCCGAGGACCTGGCCGGGGGGAAGCTCGGCCGCTGAGCTCGTACGCCGTCAGCCGCGGGGCAGGACGGCGGTGCAGATCTTGTAGCAGTGCCCGTCGCGGGGCCGGCTGAGCGAGGCCAGCAGGTACTGGGGCGTGAAGCCCAGGGCCGTCTCCAGGGCCTTGCCGGACAGGCGCTCGCGCCGTGCGGCGTCGAGCGCCCGGGCCGCGTGGCGGTCCTCCACCCGGAGCCACACGTCGTCCCGCTGCCAGCCGAACCGCACCCAGGTGGAGCCGTCGGCCGGGCGGCGGATGAGCTGGGGGCCGCGGGTGGGCACGATGAGGGCGGCCGAGGGCCGGTGGCCGCGGAACTCCCAGTAGCGGGCGGCCGGCCCCGGGAACCCCAGCAGCGGCCCGTGCGGCGGGGCGGCCAGGCGCTGGAGCATCCGGCGCGCCCTGCGCCCGCGCAACGTGCCCACCTGGCGCGGGAGCGCCGCCGCGGTCACCGCCTCGGGGTGGGCCAGGTCGTCCTGCTCGGGGTCGTCGGCCAGCCGGGCCTCCACCACGTCGAAGGCCGCCAGGTCCGGCTCGTGGCCTGTGGGCCAGGGGACCCGGAGGCGGATCAGGGCCCCCGAGGAGAGGTCGACCGCCGTGGTGTCGTCGTCCGTGCAGGCCAGGACCAGCAGGCGCAGCTCGGTGCCGCCGGCCATGAGGGCCCGCTCCCGCTGGGGCACGTCGCGCAGGAGGGCCCGGGCCTCGGCCCGGGGCCGCAGCCCCCCCTCGCGCTTCTGGGTCACCCCTCCGCCCTCCCGACGCCCGCCGGCCCGGTGCCGAGCTGGGACGCCAGGGTACCGGCCTCGGTGGCCGGGGTCCGGCAGGCGAAGCCGCGGCAGACGTAGGCGGCGCCGTCCTTCCGCCCCTCCCACAGTGGCGTCGGACGCCGCTCCCCCCAGGAGAGGACGGCCTCGGGCAGCCACCGCCGGCGCACCTCGGCCACCAGGTCGGGGCGGTCGCCGGCCACCACCACCTCGGTCCGCCCGGCGAGCAGGCCCGCCGCGTCGACCAGATCGGCCACGGCCAGCGGCTGCTCGGCCAGCAGCGGCGCGGCCATCGCCACGATGCGCTCGCCCGCCGCCTGGTAGCTCTCCTCGCCGGTCAGGGCGGCCAGGCGCAGGAGGGCGCCGGCGGCCGCCGAGCCCGCCGAGGGCACTGCCCCGTCGAGGACGTCCTTGGCCCGCGCCACCAGCCGCTCGTCCCCGTGGCCGGTGGTGAAGACCCCGCCGCGCTCGCCGTCCCAGAACCGGTCGAGCAGGGCGTCCACCACCTCCACCGCCAGGGCTGTCCAGCGGGCCAGGCCGGTCAGCTCGCCGAGGCGCGTGCAGCACGCCACGAGCCACGCGTGGTCGGCGGCGAAGGCCGGGGTCCCACCGGG
>JBOGGH010000112.1:0-7227 GCA_050743905.1 Acidimicrobiales bacterium | reverse complement strand
ACCTGCTTCACCGTCGGAAGCTGGTCGCCGGGCCGAAGTAGTCCCATCCGCAGCGCCTGGCCGACCTGCTGGACGATCTGCAGGTAGGCAGGGACGCCCGAAGTCTGGTTCAGCTGGAAGGTGACGGTCTGCTTCAGGGATTCGCTATTCATCTAGAGAACTATCCCTCAGACGATCTAAGCCGTCAAGCCCTCACCACCGGGAGCTTCACGCCAGCAGACGCTGGCGCTCCCGGCGGCCGGGCACATCTCGACCGGCCAGCCCGAGGTGGGATGGGGCTCTAGGCGGGCCGCCGGCGCGAGGAAGCGAGTAGATCGTCGGACCCTCGGAGGGCCGAGCGCTCAGCAATGTAGCGATAAAGTACCTGGTCAGCAGCGCAAGCCCCCGTAGCTCAGGGGATAGAGCAACGGTTTCCTAAACCGTGTGTCGCACGTTCGAATCGTGCCGGGGGCGCCAACGAGTCCTCCGACGCGGCCTTCGCCGTGTCGGTGCGCCAGTTTTCGCCGCCGTCGTAGAGGGTGAGCGTGACGTCGACGGCGCTGTCGGCCGGCTGGTAGGCGACTTCGAGCTGTAGCGCGTCGAACAGGGCCCGCAGTTCGGCTTTGGGCGCCGTTTCGAGCCGTCCGGCGAGTACCGGCATCCGGTCGAGCAGCGGGCGGACGTCGGCCAAAATGGGCGCCTCTGTCGGCGACGTGTGAGATCTCCGGCAGCTTCTCCCGGAAGGTCCGGAGCGCCAGTCGCTGCGCCGCGGTCAGGGACGGCCGGTCCAGACTGCGCAGCCGCTCTTCGACGCGGTCGACGGCGGTGAAGCTCCGGTACTTCGAGATGTGGTCCTTGACCTCGACGTGACGGCGGAAGGACTTGTAGTACAGCCCCGGGTCGACTGGAAAGGTGCTTCATCGGCCGTCCCGCGCCCGCCGCACGAGGCGCACCCGAGGAGTCTCGACCATGGACGGCGTCATGGCCCGCCCCTCCACCCAGCGGTCGCTCATCTTCTTCCTCGCCTTGGCCAGCACCCGCTTGTCAGCCAGCACATCCGGCGTGGCGAGGTCGGCTGGTGTGAGACCGGCCTCTTCGAGCCTGGACTGCAGGTCGGCGAGATGGCTGAGCTTCGATTCAGCGCCCTGCCGGCCGTCGAGATGACTCCGCAACTCCTCCACGAGACGTGCTTCGAGCTCGTCGAGGCTGCCGGCGTGATCACTGACGGCGGCCGCCGCGAACCACAGGTCCCAGTAGCTCCAGGACCGTCCCGCCTGCTCCGACCACGGTTCTGGTCCGAACACCGGCGCTCTCCGAGGCGTGCCGGCACTCACGGCGCTTTGCCTGTGCGCTCGGCGCGGAAGCCCGACTCGGCGCCGAGGTGGAAGAAGATGTGGCCTCGAAGCGATCCGTCCTCCTCGATCACCGCCCACCCGCGACCGGTGGCGGGATCGCCCTCGTCGAAGCCCTCCCACGAGAACTCCATGCCCGGCCGGCCGTCGCGAGGTATGTCTCGCCAGTCGACCCCACCTTGGACCGCGATGAACCCGAGGCTGCCCATGTGGTTCGGTTCGAGCTCGATGAACCCAGGGGCAACCAGGTCCACGTCGTCCTGGTTCCACAGGTCCATCTCCACGATCCGCCACTTTCCCACAAGGGTTGTCATTTCTCGTCGGGACTTGCCGGGCACCGCTTCTGCCTCCCTCTCGCACAGATCAGCCACCGTCAGTGACCGATAACCACGTGCCATTCGCCGGATCCCACGCGAGGCCGCCGGCCGTGTCGGCAATGACGGGATCCGCGAACGTGACGACCGCCGAGACCACCTCGGCGAACTGATCGGGAAGACGGTCCTCTAGCTGTTGCCTTCTTCTCCATGCCGCCCATCGAGCCTGTCCGATCTCCCCGTAGCCGTCGAGGACCCGAGCGAGAGGGACCAGCTCGACCCGCCGGTGGCGAGCCACTTGGCGAACGGAGCCGGCGAGATCAGATCCAGCCAGCGAATGACGGCGGCACAGAAGATAGATGTCGGCGAAGTCCCTCCAGCGGGTGTTGACCGTCCCGCGCGCTACGGCAGTCACGATCTTCTCGGCGTGCACCATCACGAGCGGATAACCCCGCACGATGACCTCACCGCCGAGCAGGCGCGGAAGGTGCAGCTCCTGAGGTGCAGGCGTGATCGGGTCACCCACGTTGACGTCGACGTGGAAGTGTGGACGGGCAGTAGCCAGGTCGGTCTGCATCGTGACCCGAACGCCGCTGTAGGCGTCTTCATCTCGGATCACCGCTGCGGTCGCGCCGTCCACGTGGAACGACACGCCGTCGTCGAGGCGAAGGGCCGCCACCTCGCAGATCACCGCTCGGATCTTCTCCGCATCGTTGTCGAGAGCCTGGGCTTGGAGATCGACGTCACGCGTCGGGCGGCGTTCGCCGAAGGCAGCCAGTAGCACTCCACCTTTCAGGACGAGCCGGTCGGCGAAACGCGACGCGGCCAGGCGAGCCAGGTACGACTCCATGACGTAGAGCTGCAATAGCTCGTCGACCGGGCGATGATCACCCCGAGCCTTTGCCCGCAGATCGAGGTAGGCCTGACCCGCCCGGTTCGCTCGGGAGGGAGCGGTCACAAAAGGACTTCCAAAGCCCGGCGCAACGCGGGCTCGGCGCGGGGGAACTCTCGGGCGAGCTCGATGAGCTGGGCGGGACTCCGGCCCGGGCGGCCGAGCCAGCGCCGCAGCGCCTCCCAGGCGATCTCGCTGCCTTCGAGGTGGCGGAGGCGGACGACGTCGATGAGGGACCGCTCGGCCGAGTACAGCCCGATGGGCCGGCGGGCACCGACCTCGAGTTCGTCGCGTCCCAGGTCGAACGTCCGGAGGTCGAACTGGTGGACGCGGCATGGCGCCCTTAGGGACGGTCGAGTGCTCCCTCGGGGGATGGCGATGTCGATGGCGCTGGGGATGGCGTCGATCAGGCCGTGACGAGCGAGCGCGGTCTCCAGGCACAGAGTCGCGTGCGGGACGCGCTCGGCGATCTCTATCAGGTCGGAGTCGGCGGGCGGGGCGTCGGCCCAGCGGTAAACGCCCCCGCCGAGCGCGATGATCTCCTCGCTGTCGCGCAGTGCGTACAGCCGTCTATCGCCGACGCCGGCCAGCTTGGCCTCGCCGTAGGTGAACGTGTCACCTAGCTGCTCTCGGAGATCCGAGGCTGCGTCCGTCCTCATGGAAGGAAATCATACCCATATACCAGCTACCTGGGTAGGATTTCCCTCATCGGCGAGACCGCGGATCAGGTCTCGTCACGCCAGCTCCAGCCGCCGGCTCAGCCGCACCACCTGTCGGAGTACTGGCCCGGCTCCTGCCGGGGGCGCCAACCAGTCCTCCAGGGGATAAGGGATAAGGGATAAGGCCGCGGAAATGCCGCACTTGGGACGGGGTTCGCAGTCTCGTGACCGGTGCAGTCTGTCATCGCACGCCTGCCGAGGACTACGAGATCCCCGTTCACCTGACGGTCATCTCTGCGGTACTCGCCCTGTTCCCCGTACGAGTGGTCGCTGTCCGCCACTCCTCTCCAAAGCGCTGTGTACGAGGTGTTGACAACCGGTTTATCTGGTGACATCCCGGCATGATCCGGCATCGCTTTTCTGTGGTGAGACGCAGCGGAGTGCCATAGGTGCTCACAGATGTTGATGACGAGCGGAGCCTGGTCGGCCGGCCTCGCGTCGGCCGCTCACAGGGTCTCGTCGGGCGTGGAGAGAAGAGACCAGCGTCCGGCGACCATCTGCTCGGCAAGCGTGGAGACTTCCGAGGCGGCGCCCCCGGTGTACTGGCCGACCGCCACGCAGGAGTTCGAGGTACGACACGACAGGCCCGCAAGTCCCGGCGAGGCCCCCGCTGGGTTCGGTGTCCTCATCTCCGACCACCCGGCGGACGAGAGCCGCTCGGCGCCCGTCCCGCTGCGGTAGGCGCCGACGGCGACACACGAGCTCGCCGAAGCGCACCAGATACCGCCGAGATGTGCGCCGCTCAGGGACCTCGGCTCGACGATCCTCGTCCAGGTGCCGCTCTTGTAGCGTTCGCTCACGGTCGCGGGCGACGGTTCCGAGAGGTTCGTGCTGCCGATCGCCACGCACGCGCCCGCCGTCGGGCACGAGATGGCGTTGAGCCAGGGCTGGGTACCGGCAAGCCGCAGTGGGGTGGGCGTCCACGAGCTCCCGTCGAAGACTTCAGCCAGGACGCGGCCGCCGCGGGGAGTCCCGTTTCCGCTGTACCAGCCGGTCATCACGCAGAAGCTGACAGAGGCACACGAGACCGCCCTGACGAGGCTCCCGCCGAACCCCTTCGGCTCGGCGACTGGCTTCACCGACCAGCCGTGGCCGTGGTACAGCTCGGCCAAGGTCTCATTCTGCCGCGGGCCGTCGTTCCCGACGGCCATGCACCACTTCGACGTGACACATGACACTCCCGTGAGCGTCGTGTGGCCGGCTGCCTTGGGGCTCGCCAACACCCGCCAGCTGCCGCCGACGAGCTGTTCTGTGACGCCGCCCTGGTTGTTCCCGCCGACGGCGAGGCACCAGTTGAGGGTCGGGCAGGAGACCGCATCCAAGCCGGCGCCTCGGCCAGGGCTCGGCGTGCTGACGATCTTCCAGCTGTGCCCGTTGAAGGTTTGGGCGAAGGTGTGCTCTCCGGCACCGGAGAGATAGACGCCCACGGCCACGCAATGGTCGGGGGCAGCGCACGAATCGGCAAGGAGGTCGTTCTGGCTCGCCACGACGGCCGGCCGAGACCGGTACACGGCGGCACCCGGCGGCAGGACACCGCCCACGACGAGGAGTGCGACAACCGGAGCGGTCAAGAGCGGCAGAGAAAGAAGGCGCCAAGAGAGTGCGCGACGTCCTGTTGGTCCTGCCCAGTGCAGGACGGAGGAACTCATCGGTCGGCGACCCTACCGCTCGGCGACTTCCCCTGTCACTCGCGCGGACGCGGGAACGGGAGGGGCCAGGAACAAGGAGAATGCAAGGCAGGAGCGGGAGGCCCGGGCGAGCCGGACCGGTCCGACGGCGGTAATCATCATCGCGTGCCGCGGTGACGACGTCGAGTGGCCGTCGAGCGGAGAGAACCTCCTCGGCTTTACCGCCGAGCCCAGCAAAGAAGGCATTGAGGAGAGGCTGGAGTGCTGCGCGTCCTTCTTTTCGAGCTGGAACCGCTGGAGATACGAGCACCATGTCGGTCAGCTCGTCTCTCAACTCGTCGAACGAGAAGAGACTTGGGATGGAGCGGATGCGGTCCGCAGCTTCGGAGCGGACCAGCTCAGTCCGCTTGATGCCCATCGAAGCCAACGACCACACGGGCACTCACGAGCGTCCGGTTCAGTTCGCCGTCAGGATTGGCTGCAAGGGCAGCACCGAGTCTTTGGAAGTTGCCGGCGTTGGTGATATCAGCCAAGGAGAATCTGCTCTGCATGGCTGTCATTCGCAGAAGAGGGATAGATATGGAAGGAGCATCCGCTTGCCGTACAATTTCGCGCTTCATCCTCACGGCCGCTTCGCCCACTTGCAAGGTTCGCTCCTGGACGGACGCGACGGCTGCAGTGGGAGAATCCTCGAAGACAAGTGGCGTAGCCTCGTCACCAGTCGGCAGGAGCGGGACGGCACCAGCCTCGACCGTCTCGGTGACTACCACCTGCTGTCCCTGCGCATTGACCCGGAGTGCTGCACGAGTCCTGTAGTCGATGAACGCCTCGTTGAGAGCTCCTGCCTTCTTCAGCAGGTCCGGACCAGCTCGTCTCGGCACCACGTTGCATCGGGGACCTCGCCCCGCTCGGCTTGGCGCCGCCCTCTTACGACTCCTCCGCCGCCTCCGCCAAGAGGCGGGCGAGCTCCGCCGGCGCGCTGACCATCGGCCAGTGACCGGAGTTGATGTCGACGAACGACAGGCTCTTGGACTTCGCGAGCTCGGGCACCTGGCCGCCGGCGATCCACTCTTTTGCCTGGGACGGGGTGAATTCGGGGCATACCAGCACCACCGGGACCTCGTAGCGGCGGTCGTCGGCCAAGCTGATCACCCCCCGAGAGACGCCTTCCGGGACCGGGATCGCCCCCGAGGCGATGATCTGCTTTGTGGCGTCGTCCAGATCGGCGGAGTCCGCCCCTTCGAAGGGACCCCAGCCCGGGAAGGCCATGGCGCCGTCCCGGGTGGGAAAGAAGTCGGCGTAAAGCTCTCCGTCAGGAGAGGGGAAGCCGCCGATGAGGGCGACCTTTGTGATCTTGTCGGGACGAGAGTCGGCGGCGAGCCACGCCAGGCTGCAGGCAGCCGAATGCCCCACCACCATTACCCTTCCTGCAGCTGCATCGACGTCCGCGAGCACAGCGGCAACCTGATCCGCGAGTGTCGCCGACGTGTTCCCGTCACCCTGACCCGGCAGAGTGATCGGCACGGAGCGATGGCCTCGTCCGCCGAGCGCCTCGGCAACATCGTCCCAGACGACGGAACCGTCGAGCCACAGGCCAGCGATCAGCAAGATGTCCATCTCGATCCTCCCCTCCCGGCGCGGCAAGGCCACACATTAGCGACCGCTTCGCCGAAGCTAACTGGAGGTGAGGCTGCTCGGAGGGTGATCCGCCGGCTCACGCCTGCGAGTCGGCGATGGGCATACGGTCCGTACGACGCCTGCCCGGCGGCGGTGGTTATCATCGACCGCTCGTGCGCTCGAGCTCCGGACCGCCGTATGCGCCGACGGCGAACGCATTTTGCAGATCCCGGATCCTGGGCGGCCTGAGGGCGGCGACGGAGCCGGGGACATGAACATCCTCGTCGTGGGCGGCACCCGCTTTCTCGGCCGCGCCATCGTCGACGCCGCCCTCGGGCGTGGGCACGATCTCACGCTCTTCAACCGCGGCCAGACCAACCCGACGCTGTACCCCGGCCTGAAGACGGTCAGAGGGGACCGGGCCCGCGACGCCGCCCTGCTGATCGGGTCCGCCTTCGACGTAGCCATCGACGTCGCCGGGATGCGACCCGAGGAGGTCCGGCCGATGACGGACGTGCTGACCGGCGTCGGACGCTACGTCTTCATCTCCACCGTGTCGGTCTACGTCGGTCACTCCGTCGCCCAGGTCGAGGGCGACGCAGTGCTGGCGGTTAGCGAGGGCCAGGACGCCGGCGAGGCGTACGGCGCGGCCAAGGCGGCCTGCGAGATAATCGTCCAGACCAGCTTCGGCGACCGGGCCCTCGTCGTCCGCCCGGGCCTCATCGT
>JBOGGH010000111.1:0-7261 GCA_050743905.1 Acidimicrobiales bacterium | reverse complement strand
GCGTCGAGCTCGGCGGCCTGGCGCGCCGCGGCCAGCCGGGCCTCCTCGAGCAGGGCCTGGGCGGTGCGGGCGTCGGCCGCCCACCGGCCCTGGCGCACGGCGTGCACCACGAGGCCCACGGCCAGGCCCACCACGAGCCCGGCGACCAGGCCCACCACGAGCCCGGCCGTCACCCGGGCACCCCCGTGCGGCCGGGACCCGTCCCTCGCTGTGGCGTCGCCATCGTGCGGTCCTCCACGTCGGTCCCGGGCCAGCCGGGCCAGCGTACCGGCGGGGTGTGACACGGTACGGTGGCCCCATGGTGTTCCGGCTGGGCGGCTCCCGGCGGCCCCCCGGCGGAGCCGGCTCCCTCCCGGACGGCGCGCCGCCCCGGGGCACGCCGGAGGAGGCCGGGCGCGAGGACGGCGGCCCCCCCGCCACCCGCCTCGAGGAGCTCCCGCCGGTGCTGGCCGAGATCGACCGGACCTTCGTCCAGGTGTTCGCGCTCGTTGGCGAGGCCATTGCCGGCGCCACCCACGCGCTGCTCGCCGGCGACCGCGAGGCGGCCAAGGCGCTCGTGCAGCGCGACGAGATCGTGGACGCGCTGATCGGCGACATCGGCACCCTCGTCCAGCGGCAGCTCGTGGAGGGCGACACCGCGCCGGAGGAGCGCCGGGAGCTGGTGGCGGTGCTGCGGATGCTGCCGGACCTCGACCGCAACGGGGACCTGGCGGAGCACATTGCCCGGCGGGCCGCCCGCGGCCTCGGGGCCGAGATGTCGGCGCGGAGCCGGGGCCTGGTGGAGCGCATGGGCGAGGTGGCGGCCACGATCTGGAGCACCACCGCCGACGCGTTCGCCGAGCGGTCGGTCACCGCCGCCAACGTGGTGGACGACCTCGACGACGAGCTGGACGACCTCCACGTCACCCTCACCGCCGAGCTGGTGGCCGGCACGATGCCGTTGCCCGTGGCCATCGAGCTGGCCATGGTCGCCCGGTTCTACGAGCGCTTCGGGGACCACGCCGTCAACCTCGCCCGCCGGATGGCGGCCCTGGTGGGAGGCGGCCCCGAGCCGGGGCCCCCGGGCGCCGACTGAGCAGCCACGGTCCCGCGCCGGACCGGACCGGACGCCGCGCCGGGCCGGGCCGGACGCCGCGCCCGGTCAGAACCTGCGCTCGAGCAGCGCCTCGGCGATCTGCACGGCGTTGAGGGCGGCCCCCTTGCGGAGGTTGTCCCCCACCACGAACAGCGCCAGGCCGTCGCCCGCCCGCCGGACCCGGCCCACGTAGGACGGGTCCCGGCCGGCCGCCAGGAGGGGGGTGGGCAGGTCCGCCACGGCCACGCCCGGCGCTCCGGCCAGTACCTCCACGGCGCGTTCGGGCGGCAGGTCGCGCTCGAACGAGGCCACGATCGCCGCCGAGTGGCCGGTGAACACCGGCACCCGGACGCAGGTGCAGATCACGGAGAGGTGGGGGAGCCCGAGGATCTTCCGGCTCTCGTTGCGGTACTTCTGCTCCTCGTCGGTCTCCAGCGAGCCGTCGTCCACCAGGGACCCGGCCAGTGGCAGCACGTTGTGGGCGATGGTGGCGGCGAATTTGGCGGGCGGGGGGAAGTCGACCGCCCGGCCGTCGAAGGCGAGCTCGGGGGCCAGGTCCGCCGACTTGGCGAGCTGCTCCGCCAGCTCGGCCACCCCGGCCCGGCCGGCGCCGGACACGGCCTGGTAGGTGGACACCACCAGGCTGGTGAGGCCGGCCTCGTCATGGAGGGGCTTCAGCACCGGCATCGCCACCATGGTGGTGCAGTTCGGGTTGGCCACGATCCCCTTGGGGAGGGAGGCGAGCGCGTCGGCGTTCACCTCGGGGACCACCAGGGGGACGTCGGGATCCATCCGCCAGGCCGAGGTGTTGTCCACCACCACGGCCCCGGCGGCGGCGAGCCGCGGCGCCAGGCTCCGGGAGGCGGTGGCGCCGGTGGAGCACAGGGCGATGTCGATCCCCGCCAGGTCCGCGGCCCCGGCGTCCTCCACCTCCACCTCGCCGTCGCCCCACGGGAGCCGGGTGCCGGCCGACCGGGCCGACGCGAAGAACCGCACGTCGTCCGCCGGGAAGGCCCGCGAGGCCAGCACCTCACGCATCACCTGGCCCACCTGGCCCGTGGCACCGAAGACCCCGATCCGCACGGCACCCAGCCTAGCCAGCGGGCCTTCCGGCTATCCCTCCAGCTCGAAGGCCCGGTGGAGCGCCCGGACCGCCTGCTCCGCGGCGTCCGTCCGCACGATGCAGGAGATGCGGATGGTGGAGGTGGAGATCATGTCGATGTTGATCCCCTCGGCGGCCAGGGTCTCGAACGTGGTGGCCGTGACCCCGGGGTGCGTCTTCATCCCCGCCCCCACGAGCGACACCCGGGCGACGTCGTTGTCCGAGGTCACGCCGGTGGCGCTGAGATCGCGCGCCAGGCTCCCGGCCACCTCCTCCGCCGTGGCCAGATCCAGCTTGGGGACGGTGAACGAGATGTCCGTGGTGCCGTGCAAGGAGGTGTTCTGCACGATCATGTCCACGTTCACCGAGCGGTCGGCCAGGGCGCGGAAGAGCCGCGCCGCCACGCCGGGCCGGTCCGGCACGCCGGCGACGGTGATCTTGGCCTCGGACGTGTCGTGGGTGACGGCGGTGACGACGGCCTGCTCCATGGACTCATCCTCCTCCATCACCGAGGTCCCCGGCTCCCAGGTGAAGCTCGACCGGACCTGCAGCGGCACGTGGTGGTTGCGGGCGAACTCCACCGACCGGAGCTGGAGGACCCGGCCGCCGGTGGCGGCGATCTCCAGCATCTCCTCGAAGCTGACCCTCGGCAGCCGGCGGGCGTCCGGGACCACCCGCGGGTCGGCGCTGAAGACCCCGGTGACGTCCGTGTAGATCTCGCAGCTCTCGGCTGTGAGCACCGCCGCCAGCGCCACCGCGGTGGTGTCCGAGCCGCCGCGGCCCAGCGTGGTCACCTCGTGGGTGGTCGACACGCCCTGGAACCCGGCCACCACCGGCACCGTCCCCCCGGCCAGCGCGTCACGGACGCGGTCGGCCCGGATCTCGAGGATCTTGGCCCTGGTGTGGTCGGTGTCGGTCACGATCCCCGCCTGGCTCCCGGTGAACGAGGTCGCCGCCACCCCGAGGTCGGCCAGGGCCATGCAGAGCAGGGACATGGAGATCCGCTCACCGGCGCTGACCAGCATGTCGTACTCCCGGGGCGGGGGCGCCGCGCTCAGCTCCCCGGCCAGCCTGATCAGCTCGTCGGTGGTCCGGCCCATGGCGCTGACCACCACCGCCACGTCGTGCCCGCTCCGGCGGGTCCTGGCCACGTGGTCGGCCACGGCGCGGATGCGCTCGGCGTCGGCGACCGAGGTCCCGCCGAATTTCTGGACCACCAGGGACACGCGGCCGACGCTACGGGGACGGCGGGCGCAGGAGCAAGGCGCAGGGGCACCCGGCCGCCCCGCGGGTATGGTGTGCGGCCGTGCCCAGCGAGAAACGTGCCCGACAGCGTGCCGGCCGGGACGCCAGGCGCCAGGCCCAGGCCAAGGCGGCGCGCCGGCGCACCCTCATCAGGAACTCGGTCATCGTGGCCGTGCTCGCCGCGCTGGTGATCGTGTCCGTGGTCCTCGTGACCAACCGGTCGAAGGGCCCGAGCACCACCACCACGACCAGCACCACCGCCGCCGGCGGCGTCCAGGCCGAGCAGAAGGCGGCCAACCAGAAGGCGGTCGCCGCCGGCTGCCCCCAGTCCACCAAGACCAAGGTCAACACCCTGAGCTGGTCGACACCGCCGGCCATGACGATCGACACGTCCAAGACCTACAAGGCCACCGTCAAGACCACGGCCGGGACCTTTGTGGTCACACTGCTGGCCAAGACAGCGCCCACCACGGTGAACAACTTCGCGTTCCTGGCCAAGAAGGACTACTACAAGTGCAACATCTTCCACCGGGTCATTCCCGGCTTCATGGACCAGACCGGCGACCCCACGGGCACCGGTTCGGGGAGCCCGGGCTACACGTTCGCCAACGAGAACGTGCCCAGCTCCTATGCCACAGGCGAGGTGGCCATGGCCAACTCGGGGGGCACAGACACGAACGGCAGCCAGTTCTTCATCCTGACGACAGGCGGCGCCTCCACGCTCAACGGCGACCTCTCGTCGGGCAGCGCTTACTCGCTCTTCGGAAAGGTGGTCAAGGGCATGACCGTGGTGAAGAAGATCAACAGTGAGGGGAGCTCCGCCAACAACGGCGTCCCCCCGAAGGTGACCCAGCGCATCCTCTCCGTGAAGGTGGCCACATCATGACGGCTCCACCGGGCGGAGGGCCCGGACCGGCCCGCAAGCAGTTCGACGCCGAGCCGCCGATGGCCATCGACCAGGCCAAGCGGTACACCGCCACCATGACCACCAGCAAGGGCGAGCTGGTGATCGAGCTGGACGCGCCGGCGGCGCCGCGCACGGTCAACAGCTTCGTCTTCCTGGCCCGCCAGGGCTTCTACGACGGGGTCGCCTTCCACCGCGTCATCCCCGGCTTCGTGGCCCAGGGCGGGGACCCGGAGGGCACCGGCAGGGGCGGCCCCGGGTACCGCTTCCCCGACGAGCTGCCCAAGCCCGGCCGCTACCAGGTGGGCTCGCTGGCCATGGCCAACGCCGGCCCGGACACCAACGGCAGCCAGTTCTTCATCATCAGCGGCCCGGACGGCGCCGCCCTTCCCCCGCAGTACTCCCTGTTCGGCTCGGTGGTGGCCGGCGGCGACGTCGTGGCGGCCATCGACGCCGTGGGCAGCCGCTCGGGCAAGCCCACCGAGCGCGTGGTCATCGAGTCGGTCACGATCGAAGAGCGCTGAGGTCGGCGGCCTCGCCGTCCACGAAGACGGCCACCGGGCCCCACGCCCGCCAGCCTCCGGACGGCTCCCGCACCAGCGCCGACCTCGTGGGCACGCCCACCACCGGCAGGCCCTCGGGCGCCAGCGCCACCGTCCGGTGGAGCTTCTCCCCGTGGGCGTCCTGGTGCACGTCCCCGAAGTGGGGCACCACCGCCAGGCCGGTGACCAGGCCCAGGCCCACGGTGAGCGCCCCGCCCCGCGGGTCGACCATGGGGTCGGTGAGCACCATGCCGCCACCGGACGCCCCGGCCACCACGGCGCCGGCCTCCCACGCCTCCCGCAGCGCCTCGTACACCCTCGACTCCTTCAGGACCGAGCGGAGGTGCAGCGCCGACCCGCCGCTCAGGTAGACGAAGCGCGCCCGGCGCACCACCTCGGCGGCACCCTCGTCCTGGGCGTCGGCGCGGCTCACCACCATCAGGCCCCGAACCCGCGCGCCGAGCGGCTCGAACCACTCGGCCGCCGCCAGCACCTTGCGCTCTGGCCGCTCGAAGGCGGCCGCCGTGGGGAGGACCACCACCTCCGTGGCGCCCGACGCCTCCAGCAGCGCCGCGTCGAAGTCGCAGCCCTCGGTCCACTCGTCCCCACCCACGAACGCCAGCGGTCCCACGGCCCCCATGTCTAACGCATGACCACGTCGTCCAAGTACACGTCGCGCCAGAGGTCGAACCGCTCGGACGGCAGGTGGAGCGCGTGCGTGGGCTCGAGCGCCTCCACGAACTGCGGGTCGTGGCTGACCGCCACCAGCGTGCCCGGCCAGCCCGAGAGCATCCCGCCCACCGCGCCCACCGAGGGCGGGTCGAGGTTGTTGGTGGGCTCGTCCAGCACCAGCAGGTTGGCGTGGCCCGCCGCCAGCATCGCCAGGCCCAGCTTCGCCCGCTCGCCGCCCGAGAGCGAGGCCGGCATCTGGTCCGCCGCCCCGGCGGGCAGGCCGAAGGCACCGAGCAGCGCGCGCCGCTCGGTCTCGGTCCGCAGCACGGCGTCGTGGACGTTGTCGAGCACGCTGACCGCCGGGTCCACCTGCTCGTGCTCCTGGGCGAAGTAGCCCACGGCCACGTGGAGCCCCGTGGCCACCTCGCCGGCCGACGGCGCCTGGACCCCGGCGAGGCACCGCAGGAGGCTCGACTTCCCGGCGCCGTTGCGGCCGATGACCACCACCCGGTCGCCGCGGCGCACCTCGAAGCGCACGTCGTGCAGCACGGCGTCCGGGCCGTAGCGGACGGACAGGCCGCGCACCGCCAGCGGCACGGCGCCGGAGCGCCGGGGCTCGGGGAGCCGCAGCGTGCGGCCGCGCTCCCGCCGCACGGTCTCGGTCCTGCGCGCCTCGAGCCGCTCCACCCGCTTGTCGAGCGACTTGGCGATCCGCGCCCGGCGGTTGGTGCTGCCCCGCATGGCGTCGGCCCTGGTGGAGAGCCGGGCGATCTCGCGCTGCTCGAGCACCGCGGCGCGCTCGGTCCGCTCCTGCTCGGCGGCGAGCTGGGCCCGGAAGCTGGTGTAGGTGCCGCGGTACTCGTGCAGCCGGCCGTCGGCCAGGTGGAGCACCTTGTGGATCGAGCGGTCGAGGAGGTCAAGGTCGTGGCTGATCACGAGCAGGCTGCCGGGGAACGACCGCAGCTCGTCCATCAGCCAGCGCTTGGCCCCGAGATCCAGGTGGTTGGTGGGCTCGTCCAGCACCATGACGTCGGGCACCTGGAAGAGGACCCGGAGCAGGTCCACCCGGCGCCGCTGGCCGCCCGAGAGATGCTCCACGTCCTCCAGCAGGAGGTCCTCGGGCAGCCCGATGCCGTCGGCCAGGCGCGCCATCACGGACTCCGCCTCGTACCCGCCGAGGGCGCGGTACCGCTCCTCCAGGTCGGCGAACCGCTGCACGTTCTCCACCGTGGGGTCCTTGGCCATCTGGCGCCGGGCGCCGAGGAGGGCGTCGTCAAGGACGTCGAGGCCGCGGGCGGAGAGCACGTGGGAGAACGCGCTGGGCTCCAGCCCCAGCCCCTGCCGGACCGGCGCCTGCGGCAGGTAGCCCAGGGTGCCGGTCACCCGGACGTCACCCGAGGACCGGATCTCGGGCGCCGGCTCCCCCACCAGCACGGCCACGAGGGACGACTTCCCGGCGCCGTTCCGCCCCACGAGGCCCGCCTTCTCCCCGGGGCCCACGGTGAAGTCGCCGTCCCGCACGAGCACGCGGCCGCCGATCTCGATGGTGAGCGAGGACCCCGTGATCACCGCATCACCGTAGGCTGGCCGGCGTGTTCGAGGACGCGGTGGCGGTGGTGACCGGCGCGGCGTCCGGCATCGGGCGGGCCCTGGCCGGGGCGCTGGCGACACGGGGGGCGGTCGTGGTGCTGGCCGACCTGGACGGCGAGGGCGCCGAGGGC
>JBOGGH010000110.1:0-7289 GCA_050743905.1 Acidimicrobiales bacterium | reverse complement strand
GCGCCGGGCGGCGGGACGGCGGGATCCGCGCCCCGGCCTCGTCGAGCAACGGCCCGGCAGCCGCCCCGCCGGCGGCGAGGAGGAGGGTCAGTAGTACGGGTTGTCCCCGCTGCCGTGGTCGGTGACGTCCACGACCCTGGTGACCTCGGGCACCTCGTCGCGCAGCGCCACCTCGATGCCCTGGGTGAGGGTCATGCGCGACATGGCGCAGCCCTGGCAGCCCCCGGAGAGGCGCAGGTAGGCCACGCCGCCGTCCTCGTCCAGCCCCACGAGGTCGGACCGGCCGCCGTGGCCGGCGATGGAGGGGTTGACCACCTGCTCCAGCACGGTCGCCACCCGGGTGGCCAGCGGCCCGGCCAGGCCGGCCGCCAGCACCTCCGGCGGCACGCCCGTGGACGCCGGCTCCGGCGTGTTCGGGTTGACCAGCACCAGCCCGCCGTCGCCCTCGGCCGACCACTCGAGCCGGGCGCCGCGCAGGCTGTCCACCGCGGCCGCCGGCACCACCACCGGGAGCTCGGCGTCCTCCTGGACCACGTCGCCGTCGCCGGCGTCGGCCAGCGCCTGGAAGTAGAGGTCGTACACGTACCCGCCGTCCTGCACGCCCCGGACGTCGAGCCAGAGGGCGAGGCTCTGCGGGTCCGGCTCCTGGGTCACCGCGTCGCGCACCACGGCGCGCGCCTCGTCGGTGAGGGACACCACCGGGATCGTCAGCATGCCCACATCATACGGGCGGCGGGCGGGCTAGGGTGCCGCCCATGGCTACGGGCCAGCCGCCGGCCGACGCCCGCGAGTGGGTGAGCTTCGAGGATCCGGACGAGGAACGCACCTGGATCTTCGACGTCACCTTCCTCTCGTCACGCTGGACCTGCATCTACGGCCACGGCTGCCAGGGCGTGCTCACCGCTCCGGCGCCCGAGCTGGTCCACGGGTGCTGCTCCTACGGCGCCCACATGGTGGACGGGAAGGACGCCCGCCGGGTCCAGAAGATGGCGGCCACCCTCACGGCCGACGAGTGGCAGTTCCGCGCCAAGGGCACCAAGGGCGGCGTCCTGAAGAAGAACAAGCACGGCGAGACCGTCACCCGCGTGGTGGAGGGCGCCTGCATCTTCCTCAACCGCCCCGGCTTCGCCACCGGCCCCGGCTGCGCGCTCCACCAGGCGGCCGTGGCCCGGGGGCGGCAGCCCCTCGAGCTGAAGCCCGAGGTGTGCTGGCAGCTCCCCTTGCGGCGCGAGGACGAGGTGGCCGAGGACGGCCACGTGACCTCCACCGTGCGGCAGTGGGACCGGCGGCACTGGGGCGAGGGCGGCCGGGAGTTCGCCTGGTGGTGCACCGAGGCGCCGGACGCCTTCGTGGGCGCGCAGCCGGTCTACGAGGCGATGGAGCCCGAGCTCACCACGATGGTGGGGCGCAAGACGTACCGCGCCCTCGCCGCCTACCTGCGCGACCACGCCGCCCGCGGCGTGCCGCTCCCCCACCCCGCCGTCCGGCGGTAGTCAGTCGTCGAGCGGGTCGTGCTCCCGGTCGTCGGGGGAGGGGGCCACCGACCCGAGGATGCGGTCGTACTGGTCCTCCTCGGCCAGGCACCAGGTGGCGTGCACGTCCTCCGGCTCGGCGCCGCACTCGGGGCACCGCTGGTCGACGGTGGCGACTGAGCGCTTCAGGCTTCGCGCTTCCTCGAAGCGCCGATGGCGTCCCTTCTTCACGACAACTCCCTTGCCGCCCGCCACTTCCCCGAGGGCGAGCACCGCTCGGTCCGGGTCCGGCGGCCCGCCGCCCGCTCGGGGCCGCCTCCCTGGTCGCACCATTGTAGTGGGCTCAGGAGGGCTGCGGGCACCGCTACGCTCGCGTCCGAGCCCATGGACGAGCCCTTCGACCCCCAAGCCATGGTGGCCCGCTTCCGCGACCGGGCCCAGGCGGTCCGGGAGCGGGGACTGCCCCCGGTGGAGGGACCGGAGCGCCAGCGGTTCCGCCGCCAGGCCCAGGTGGACTACATGGACTTCGCCATGGTGGGGGACGCTGAGACCTCGCTCGAGGACGGGGTGCTGACCCTCCGGGTGGACCTGCGGCCCGGCGACGACGCCCCCGGCGACGCCCGGCAGCCCCGCGGCGGGGAGCCTCAGCCGCCGTAGCTCATGCGGGTGTCCTCCATCCGCAGCACCGGCGGCAGGTCGCCCTCCGGGCCGCCCACGGCCACCACCTCGCCCACGAACAGCCCGTGGCTGCCGAGATCCAGCCGGTGGCGCACCTCGCAGTCCACCCACCCGGCCGCCCGGGTGAGCACCGGCGCTCCGGTGGCCCCCTCCATCACCGCCTCCCCGGCCATGGCCACGGCACGGCCCCCGCCGTCGAGGTCCACCGCGTCCTCCGGCACCGGCTTCACGAACCGGCGCACCACCGCCCGGTCCTCCCGCCGCAGCAGGCTGACGGCGAAGCAGCCGCCCTCGGCCACCAGCCGGTGGGTCACCGCCGTGGCGTCCACGGCCACCGCCACCAGCGTGGGCGAGGTGGCCACCTGGACCACGAGGTTGGCCGTCATGAGGTTGCGGGCGGCGCCGGCCCGGCTGCCCACCACGTAGAGCCCGGTCGGCAGGGACCACAGCACCCGGCGGCGGAGGCGCTCGTCCATCACCCGAACAGGCCTGTGCCCGCTGTCGGCTGCGTGGTGGTGGTCGTGGCCACCGACACGCCGGCCACCTCGTGGATCCGCGCCAGCGCCAGCGACACGTCGTGCGCCGCCGCCGCCCGCTCCCGGGCCGAGCGGCGGAGGAGCCGCGTCCCGGTGGCCCCCGCCGTGTAGCAGTCGTTGGCGGCCTCGTAGTAGAGGGTGTAGGCGCGGGCCAGGAGCTGGGTGGTCCGGGTGTCCGGCGAGGGGAGGCTGTCGTGGGCGGCCTGCGCTGTGACGCTCAGCACGCCGCAGACGGTGTGGACGGCGCCGGTGCCGCGGTGGTCGGCCAGCACCCTCTCCACGTTCAGCGAGTCGTGGTGGAGCGCGCCCAGGTCCTGCCCGAGCCCGGTGTCGCCGGTCCAGGCGGCGAGCTGCTGCCTGGGCGTGCCGCCGTGGCCGAGGCCGCCGTAGGCCACGAAGGCCACGATGGCCACGGCCACGATCACCGCCGCGGCGACGGCCACCCACACCCTCCGGCTCATCCCACCCGCAGCAGGTGGTAGTCGCGCCGTCCCCGCCGCAGCACCACGTAGCGGTCGTGCAGGAGGTCGCCGGGGCCCAGCACGCGGTCCTCGTCGGCCACGCGGCGGTTGTTCACGTAGGCGCCCCCCTGGGCCACCGTCCGCCGGGCCTCGCTGCGCGAAGACGCCAGGCCGCTGGCCACCAGGGCCTCCACCAGCGACAGCCCGCCGTCGGCCAGCGCCCCCCGCGCCAGGGCGCTGGACGGCGCGTCGTCCACCACCTCCAGCAGGGTCCGCTCGTCCAGCGCCGCCAGCTCCTCGCCGAAGAGCGCCGCCGAGGCCCGCTCGGCCCGGGCGGCCTCCCCGGTGCCGTGCACCAGCGCCGTCACCTCGCCGGCCAGCGCCCGCTGGGCCGCCCGGCGCTGCGGCCGGTCGGCGGTCTCGGCGTCCAGGGCGAGGATCTCGTCGTGGTCGAGGAACGTGAAGTACCGCAGGTAGTGGCCCACCACCGCGTCCTCGCTCCGGAGCAGGAACTGGTAGAGGCGGTACGGGCTGGTCATGGCCGGGTCGAGCCACACGGCGCCGGACTCCGTCTTGCCGAACTTGGTGCCGTCGGCCTTGGTGACGAGCGGCGTGGTGAGGCCGTGGACCTCGGCCCGGGCCACCCTGCGCACCAGGTCCACCCCCATGGTGATGTTGCCCCACTGGTCGCTCCCGCCCACCTGGAGCGTGCAGCCGTGGTCCTCGTGGAGCCGGAGGAAGTCGTAGGCCTGCAGGAGCATGTAGCTGAACTCGGTGTAGGAGATGCCCCGCTCCAGGCGCGCCTTCACGGACTCCTTGGCCACCATCTGGTTGACGGTGAAGTGCTTGCCCACGTCGCGCAGGAACGCCACCGCCCCCATGGGGCGCAACCAGTCGGCGTTGTCCAGCAGCAGGGCGCCGCCGCTCCCCGAGAAGTCGAGGAACCGCTCGAGCTGGGGACGGATGCCCTCCAGGTTCGCCGCCAGCGCCTCCTCGGCCAGCAGCGGCCGCTCTTCGGCCTTCCCCCCGGGGTCGCCGATGAGGCCGGTGCCCCCGCCGGCCAGGGCGATGGGCCGGTGGCCGGCGAGCTGGAGCCGCCGCAGCGTGCAGAGCTGCATGAGGCTGCCCACGTGCAGGCTCGGCGCCGAGGGGTCGAACCCGATGTAGGCGGTGACCGGGGACGCGGCGTCCAGTCGTGCGAGCAGCGCCGGGTCGGTGACCTGGTGGACCAGCCCGCGAACCTGCAGGTCGGCGGAGAACGTGGGCACCGGCCCAGCCTGCCATACCGACAGCGGGCCGCTGCCGCCTCGTCCCGTCCTGGTGGTGTCACGGTACTACTATCGGATCATGGCGAAGGAGAAGGTGACCCTGACCCTGGACACCGCCCAGTTGGACGAGCTGCGCCGGGTGGCCGGTGCCCGGAGCCTGTCCGCCGCGGTGGACAACGCGGTGACCACCTATCTCGCCAAGTGGCGGCACCTGGCTGCCGTCGACGACTGGCTGGCCGAGCTCGAACGGGAGCACGGCCCGGTGCCGCCGGAGACCTTGGAGTGGGCGGCGCAGGTCGTGGAGCGCTGGGAAGCCGGGCGCGACGAGGTCCGACCGTTCCCTCGCGCCGGCTGATGCTCCTGCTCGACAGCGAGGCGATCTCCTGCATCGCGCACGGGCCTCCCGAGCGGCGGGACCGCGTGCGGGCGCTCATCGTCCAGATGAGACGCCGTGAGCTTCCCGTCGCCACGGTCGCGGCTGTGCTGGCCGAGGTGGTCCGCGGCCGGCCGCGTGACGCGGCGGTCTTTTCCGGCCTGCGCCGGGAGCGGGTCGAGGTGCACCCGGTGGACACCCGGGTCGGCGTGCGGGGCGGACAGCTCCTCGGCGGTGCCGGCCTCGGATCCGACCATGCCGTCGACGCGTTCGTAGTGGCCGCGGCCGACCTTTCGGGCGGTGCCGTCGTCGCGACCGTCGACGAGGACGACCTGCAACGGCTGGCGGAGCACGCCACCGCCGTGCGGGTCGAGAGGATCTGACGGAGCCCCGCCCCGACCGTGCGCGCATGAACCCGTACCTCGCGGGCAACTTCGCCCCGGTGCTCGAGGAGCACACGGTGGAGGTGCCGCTGCCGGTCGACGGGTCCATCCCCCCGGCGCTGGAGGGCCTGCTCGTGCGCAACGGGCCCAACCCGGCCGTGGTGCCGGACCCGGACCGCTACCACTGGTTCGCCGGCGACGGCATGGTGCACGCGGTGGAGCTCCGGGAGGGCGCCGCCGTCTCGTACCGCAACCGGTGGGTCCGCACCCGCAGGCTCGCCGCCGAGGTGGGCACCCCGCGGCCCCGGGGCCCGAGCGAGGCGATCGACGGCCCGGCCAACACCCACGTGCTCTGGCACGGCGGCCGGCTGCTGGCCCTGGTGGAGAGCGGGTTCCCGCACCGCCTCTCCACCGAGCTCGAGACCCTGGCGGTGGAGGACTTCGACGGCGCGCTGGCCTCCCCCATGACGGCCCACCCCCACGTGGACCCGGAGACCGGCGCCATGGCCTTCTTCGGCTACGACGTCTTCGGCCCGCCGTACCTCCGCTACCACGAGCTGGACGCCGCCGGCGCGCTCGTGCACACCACCGAGGTGGACGTCCCGCGGGCCACCATGCAACACGACGTCGGGGTGACCGCCACGCGGATGGTGTTCATGGACCTGCCGGTCGTCTTCGACCTCGACATGGCCGTGGGCGGCGCCGAGCTGCCGTTCCGCTGGGAGCCGGAGGCGGGGGCCCGGCTGGGCGTGCTGGACCGCGGCGACCAGGGCACCGGCGTCCGCTGGGTGGCCACGGACCCCTGCTACGTCTTCCACGTGATGAACGCCTTCGACGACGGGCCGGCCGTGGTGCTCGACGTCTGCCGCTACGAGCGGATGTTCGACACCGCGCCGGGCGAGGTGATCGGCTCGGTGCTGCCGGCGCTGGAGCGGTGGCGGGTGGACCCGGTGGAGGGCACGGTGAGGCGCACCCCGCTCGACGACCGTACGGTGGAACTCCCCCGCGTGGACGACGTGCTGGCCGGCCGCCCGTACCGGTACGGCTACTGCGTGGAGACCGCCCGGGTGGACGGCGCCGACTCGTTCGACGCGCTCGTCCGCTACGACCTGCGGCGGGACGAGGCGGTCCGGTGGGATCCCGGGCCGGGCATGTCGCCGGGCGAGCCCGTCTTCGTGCGCGACCCCGAGGGGCGCGCCGACGACGAGGGCTGGGTGCTGAGCGTGGTGTACGACGCCGCCCGCGACGCCAGCGACGTGGTGGTGCTGGACGCATCGTCGTTCGGCGGCGAGCCGGAGGCCGTGGTCCACCTGCCGTCGCGGGTGCCGTTCGGGTTCCACGGGAGCTGGGTCCCGGCCGCCTCCTACCGCTGACCCGCTGCGCGCGCCGGAAGGCGGGCAAACCTCGCAGAGGTTCGGCGGGCCGTCGGACTGACGCAACGACAGTTGGCGCCCGCTACAGCACCACCGAGGTCGAGCTCGCCATCGGCGACATCGCACCGGCCGCGAAGAAGAAGGGCAAGCGCAAGTAGCTCCGGCCTGTTGGGCGGAAGGGACGGTCGTCCCGCAGGCCCGAGAAACGCCCGTCAGGATATGGCCAGGGCCGCTGCGGCGGCGGCCACCGCTTCGTGGACGCGACGGTGCAGGGCCACGTTGGCCTCGCGGTCGGGGACCCGCGCCCGCACCACCGAGAGGCCGTCCCGGCCCACGGCCGCCGGCAGCGCCGACGCCAGCTCGTCCGGCGTGCCCACGTCCGCCGTCTCCAGGCCGAAGCCGCGGGCCACGGCCGCCACCTCGGTGGCCTGGGGCGTGCCGAAGAGCTGCTCGAACCGCTGCGGGTCCACCGCCGTGGCCTGCGGCAGGAAGCTGAAGATGCCCCCGCCCCCGTTGTCCACCACCACCAGGGTGCAGCTCGTGGGACCCGGGGCCGGGCCGGCCGGCCGCACCAGGGACGAGGCGTCGTGGAGGAAGGCCAGGTCGCCCAGGAGCCCCACCACCGGTCCCCGCCCGGCGGCGGCCACCCCCTGGGCGGTGGAGGACACGCCGTCGATCCCGTTGGCGCCCCGGTTGGCCAGCACCGCCGGCGGCCGGGCGAGCGGAGGAGCGAACCACTCCAGGT
>JBOGGH010000109.1:0-7357 GCA_050743905.1 Acidimicrobiales bacterium | reverse complement strand
ACTTCGACCCGGGCCTCGCCGAGCGGGACTGGGCCGGAGCCATGAACGACGCGTGCAAGCTCCTGCACGAGAAAGGTGGGCGCACGGCGACGGCCGTGATCCTGGACGAGTTCCAGCAGGTGGCCGAGATCGACGACGGTCTCGCGGGCGTCTTCAAGGGCATCTTGGACGAATGCCCCGGCACGTCGTGGACCTTGGCCGGCAGCCACCTGCACATGATGGGCCGTCTGACCACCCTGCCAGGAGCCCCGCTGCTCGGCATGGGCGACGTCCTCCGGCTGGGGCCGGTCCCCGACGAGGCGATGCGGGCCTTCCTGGTGGAGCGGGCCCTGGCATGCGGGAAGGTGCTCCCGGACGCCGCCGCCGCCGCCGTCTGCGAGCTCGCCGGGCCGGTGCCCAACGACATCCAACGCCTGGCCCAACATGCGTTCGACGTGGCCGAGGACACGATCGACGTCGAGGCGGTCGAGTCCGGCATGAGCGTGGCCGTCTCCCGCCAGGAGGAGACGTTTGCCGAGCGCTTCGAGCAGTTGGCGCCGAGCCAGCAGAGGCTCCTGTCGCTGCTCGCCGGGGAAGACCTCGACCAGCCGATGTCACGGACGGTGGCGACGCGCATCGAAGTCACCGAGGGCGCGGTCCGGAAGTCCCTCCGGGTCCTCGACGACATGGAGCTGGTGGTCCGACGGAAGGGGCGATGGGAGGTCGCAGACCCCTTCATGCGCCGCTGGCTCCGGTGACGGGGCGTCAGCGGAGCGCGAGCTGTCCCGGGGTGAGCGGCGCCGGCAGGGCGGTGTCGCCCATCAGCCAGCGGTCCACGGCGGCGGCGGCCGACCGCCCCTCGGCGATCGCCCACACGATGAGGCTCTGGCCGCGGGTCATGTCCCCGCAGACGAACACGCCCTCGACGTTGGTGGACCACGAGCCGTCGGCGGCCACCGAGCCCCGGCGGTCCAGGTCCACGCCGAGCTCCCCCACCGCGCCCGAGCGCTCGCAGCCGGTGAAGCCCATGGCCAGCAGCACCAGGTCGCACGGCAGCTCGAACTCGCTGCCCTCCACCGGCGTGAACGTGGGCATCACCACCTGGTGGCCCCGCAGGGCGGCCACCCGGCCCGAGCCCACCAGCTCGGTGGTGGTGACCGAGTAGAGGCGCCGGCCGCCCTCCTCGTGGGCCGAGGAGGTGCGGAGGATGAGGGGCCACACCGGCCAGGGGTGCTCGGCCGACCGGTCGCTCGGGGGCTCGGGCATGATCTCGAGCTGGTGCACCGAGGCGGCGCCCTGCCGGTGGGCGGTGCCCAGGCAGTCCGCCCCGGTGTCGCCGCCGCCGATGATGACCACGTGGCGCCCCGCCGCCGAGATCGGCGAGGCGGCGAGCGCGCCCTCCTGCACCAGGTTCGACGGCTTCAGGTACTCCAGGGCCGTGTGGACGCCGTCCAGGGACCGGCCCGGCACATCGAGGTCCCGGGGCACGGTGGACCCGCCGGCCAGCACCACCGCGTCGTGCTCGGCCCGGACCTGTGCCGCCGGGACGACGGTCACTCCGGGTGCCGCGGCCCCCGGCACCTCGCCGGTCGCGCCCACCGAGGTGGCGCAGCGGAACTGCACGCCCTCCGCCCGGAGCTGGGCCAGGCGCCGGTCGAGCACGCGCTTCTCCATCTTGAACTCGGGGATGCCGTAGCGCAGGAGCCCCCCCGGCCGCTCGGCCCGCTCGTAGACCACCACCGAGTGGCCGGCGCGGGCGAGCTGCTGGGCGCAGGCCAGGCCGGCCGGGCCGGAGCCCACCACGGCCACCCGCTTCCCGGTGCGCTCCCGGGGCACCTGAGGCCGCACCCACCCCTCCGACCACGCCCGCTCCACGATCTCGTACTCGATCCGCTCGATGGTCACCGGGTCGGCGTTGATCCCGAGCACGCAGGCCGCCTCGCAGGGCGCCGGGCAGAGGCGGCCGGTGAGCTCGGGGAAGTTGTTGGTGGCGTGCAGCCGCTCGATCGCCGCCGACCAGTCGTCCCGGTAGACGAGGTCGTTCCACTCGGGGATGAGGTTGCCCAGCGGGCACCCCTCGTGGCAGAACGGGATGCCGCAGTCCATGCAGCGCGCCCCCTGCTCGCGGGTGGCCTCCGCCGGGAACGGCTCGTAGACCTCCCGCCAGTCGCGCAGGCGGACCGGGATGGGCCGCCGGCGCGGCAGCTCCCGGCCGTACTCGAGGAACCCCGACGGCTTACCCATGGGCCGCCGCCATCACCGCGTCGTCCACCGAGGTGCCCGCCTCCACCGCCCGGGCCGTGGCCTCCAGCACCCGCCGGTAGTCACGGGGCATCACCTTCACCATGTTCTCGAGGGTCGACGCCCAGTCGGCCAGCAGCCGTCCGGCCACCGCCGAGCCGGTCTCCTCGCGGTGACGGGCCACGATCCCGGCCAGCCACTCGCGGTCGTCGGGCCCCAGCGGCTCCACGTCGACCATCTCGGGGTTGAAGCGCCGGTCGAAGGTGCGGTGGGGGTCGTGGACGTAGGCGATGCCGCCGGACATGCCGGCCCCGAAGTTGCGGCCGGTGGGCCCGAGCACCACCACCTTGCCCCCGGTCATGTACTCGCAGCCGTGGTCGCCCACGCCCTCCACCACGGCCACCGCGCCGGAGTTCCGCACGCAGAACCGTTCCCCCACCTGGCCGCGGATGAACACCTCGCCGGCGGTGGCGCCGTAGAGGATCACGTTGCCGGCGATGATCTGCTCCTCGGCGGCGAACGGCGACCCGTCGGGCGGCCGCACGACCAGCCGCCCGCCGGACAGGCCCTTGCCGAAGTAGTCGTTGGCGTCCCCGAGGAGACGCATGGTCACGCCGCGCGGCACGAAGGCTCCGAAGCTCTGCCCGGCCGAGCCGTGGAACGTGAGGGTGACGGTGCCGTCGGGCAGCCCCTCCCCGCCCCGCCGGCGGCTGATCTCCGAACCGAGCAGGGTGCCCACCGTGCGGTCGACGTTGCAGACGTCCAGCTCCATCGCCACCGGGGTGCCGTCGGCGATGGCCGGCTCGCACGCCGTCAGGAACCGGTGGTCGAGGGCGCGGTCGAGCCCGTGGTCCTGCTCCCGGACCTGCCGGGGCAGCGTGGGGTAGGGCGAGTCCGCCGGGGCCAGCACCGCGCCGAGGTCCAGCCCGCGCGCCTTCCAGTGCGCCACCGCCTCCGCCGCGTCCAGCAGGTCCACCCGGCCGATCGCCTCGTCCAGCGAGCGCAGCCCCAACGAGGCCAGCAGCTCCCGCACCTCCTCGGCCACGTACTCGAAGTAGGTGGTCACGAACTCCGGCTTGCCGTTGAACCGCTTGCGCAGCTCGGGGTTCTGGGTGGCGATCCCCACCGGGCAGGTGTCGAGGTGGCAGACCCGCATCATGATGCAGCCGGACACCACCAGCGGCGCCGTGGCGAAGCCGTACTCCTCGGCGCCCAGCAGCGCGCCCACCACCACGTCCCGGCCGGTCTTCATCTGGCCGTCCACCTGGACCACGATCCGGTCGCGCAGGCCGTTGGCCATGAGGGTCTGCTGGGTCTCGGCCAGGCCCAGCTCCCAGGGGATCCCGGCGTGCTTCAACGAGGTGAGCGGCGCGGCCCCGGTGCCCCCGTCGTGCCCGGAGATGAGCACCACGTCCGAGTGGGCCTTGGCCACGCCGGCGGCCACCGTGCCCACGCCCACCTCGGCCACCAGCTTCACGTGGACCCGCGCCCGCGGGTTGGCCGACTTCAGGTCGTGGATGAGCTGGGCGATGTCCTCGATCGAGTAGATGTCGTGGTGGGGCGGCGGCGAGATCAGCCCCACCCCCGGCGTGGAGAACCGGGTCCGGGCGATCCACGGGTAGACCTTGTGCCCCGGGAGCTGGCCGCCCTCGCCGGGCTTCGCCCCCTGGGAGATCTTGATCTGGATGTCGTCGGCGTTGACCAGGTACTCCCCCGTCACGCCGAACCGGCCCGACGCCACCTGCTTGATGGCGCTGCGGCGCAGGTCGCCGTGCTCGTCGGGCACGAAGCGCGCCGGGTCCTCGCCGCCCTCCCCGGTGTTCGAGCGTCCCCCGATGCGGTTCATGGCGACGGCCAGGTTCTCGTGGGCCTCGGCCGAGATCGAGCCGTAGGACATGGCCCCGGTGGAGAACCGCCGCACAATGGCCGACGCCGGCTCCACCTCCTCGATCGGCACGGGCCCCCCCGCGGCCGGCCGCAGGCGCAGCAGCCCCCGCAGGGTGGCCAGCCGCTGCGACTGGTCGTCCACCGCCGCGCTGTACTCCTTGAAGATCTCGTAGCGCCGCGCCCGCGTGGCGTGCTGCAGCTTGAACACGGTGCGGGGGTTGAAGAGGTGGAGCTCGCCCTCGCGGCGCCACTGGTACTCCCCGCCCACCTCCAGCTCCCGGTGGGCCCGCTCGGTGGGCCGGTCGAGATGCGCCAGCCGGTGCCTGGTGGCCACCTCGGCCGCCAGCACGTCCAGCCCCACACCGCCTATCCGGCTGGCCGTGCCGGTGAAGTACTCGTCCACCACCGACCGGTCGAGGCCCACCGCCTCGAACACCTGGGCGCCGGTGTAGGAGGCCACGGTGGAGATGCCCATCTTGGACATGACCTTCAGCACGCCCTTGCAGGCCGCCTTGACGTAGTGCTTGTGGGCCTGGCGGGGCGAGACCCCCTCGAGCTGGCCGCTGGCGATCATGTCGTCGATCGACTCCAGCGCCAGGTACGGGTTGACGGCCGCCGCGCCGAAGCCGATCAGCAGCGCCATGTGGTGGACCTCCCGGGCGTCCCCGGTCTCCACCACCAGGCCCACCTTGGTCCTCGTCCTCTCCCGCACCAGGTGGTGGTGGACCGCGGCCACCAGCAGGAGCGAGGGGATGGGCGCCAGCTCGGTGGTGGCGTTGCGGTCCGAGAGCACGATCAGGTTGGCGCCGTCGGCGATGGCGGCCGAGATCCGGGTGCGCACGTGGTCGATGGCCTCCGCCAGGGCGCGCCCGCCCTCGGGCGTGGGGTGCCCGGCCTCGCCGGCGGCGCCCACCGGGAAGAGCCCGTCGATGGCGAACGCCTTGAAGCCGGGCGTCTCGCCGTACTCGTTGACGTACATCAGCTTGGCCAGGTCGTCCCGGTCGATCACCGGCTGGGGCAGCACGATCTGCCGGCACGACCCCGCCGTGGCCTCGAGCAGGTTGCCCTCGGGGCCCACGGTGGCGGCCAGCGAGGTCACCAGCTCCTCGCGGATGGCGTCGAGCGGCGGGTTGGTGACCTGCGCGAAGAGCTGGGCGAAGTAGTCGTACAGGAGGCGCGAGCGCTCGGAGAGGACGGCGATCGCCGTGTCGGACCCCATCGAGCCGATCGGCTCGGCACCCGTCCGGGCCATCGGCGCCACCAGCACCCGCAGCTCCTCGGTGGTGTAGCCGAAGAGGCGCTGGTGGCTCACCACGCTGGCGTGCTGGGGGGTGAGCATGGCCCGGGGCGGCAGGTCCTCCAGCCGCACCTGGTCCTCGGCCAGCCACTCGGCGTAGGGGTGCTCGGCCGCCAGCTCGGCCTTGATCTCGTCGTCGTCCACGATGCGGCCCTTGGACGTGTCCACCAGGAACATCCGCCCCGGCTGCAGCCGGCCCTTGCGGACCACCGTGGTCGGGTCCAGGTCGAGCACGCCCACCTCGCTGGCCAGCACCACCAGCCCGTCGTCGGTCACCCAGTAGCGGGCCGGGCGCAGGCCGTTGCGGTCGAGGACGGCGCCGATCACCGTGCCGTCGGTGAAGGCCACGGCCGCCGGGCCGTCCCACGGCTCCATGAGCGAGGCGTGGTAGCGGTAGAAGGCGCGCCGCGCCGGGTCCATGCCGGCGTGGTTCTCCCACGCCTCGGGGATCATCATCAGCACGGCGTGCGGCAGCGACCGCCCGCCCAGGTGCAGCAGCTCGAGCACCTCGTCGAACGAGGCCGAGTCGCTCGCCCCCGGCGTGCAGATCGGGTAGGCGCGCGCCAGGTCGCCCGGGATCAGATCGGTGCGCAGCAGCGCCTCGCGGGCCCGCATCCAGTTGCGGTTGCCGGCCAGCGTGTTGATCTCCCCGTTGTGGGCCAGGTACCGGTACGGGTGGGCCAGCGGCCAGCTCGGGAAGGTGTTGGTGGAGAACCGCGAGTGGACCAGCGCCAGCCCGCTCTCCAGCCGCTCGTCCTGCAGCTCGGGGTAGAACGCCCGGAGCTGGTGCGAGGTGAGCATGCCTTTGTAGACCATCGTCCGCGCCGACAGCGACGGGAAGTAGACGCCGTCCAGGGCGTGCTCCACCCGCTTGCGGACCACGAAGGCCAGACGGTCGAGGGCAAGCGGGTGGTGGTGGTCGTCGTGCCGGGCCAGGAAGGGCTGCTCGATCCGGGGTTTGGCCCGCCGCGCCGTCTCGCCCAGCGACCCCTCGTCGTGGGGCACCTCGCGCCAGCCGAGCACGGCCAGCCCCTCCTCGCCGGCGATCGCCGCCACCTGGGCGCGCGCCTTGGCGGCGTCGTCGCCGTCGCGGGGCAGGAAAGCCAGCCCGGTGGCGTAGCGCCCCGGGCCGGGCAGGTCGAGGCCGGACTCGGCCGCCAGCAGGCGGTGCGGCACCTGGACCAGGATCCCCGAGCCGTCGCCGGTGTCCACCTCGGCCCCGGAGGCGCCGCGGTGGGCCAGGCGCTCGAGCACGGTCAGGCCCTGCTCCACGATGCGGTGGCTGGGCCGGCCGTGCAGGTCGGCAACCATGCCGACGCCGCAGGCGTCGTGCTCGAACGCCGGGTCGTAAAGGCCGCCGGCCACGCCGGCGCCAACATGGGCCATGAGGTCGTCCTTCTCCGGGGGTGTACGGGTGCTGCCGCTCGGGACGACGCTGGCCCAGGAGCAGTCCGTCCATCCTAGCATCGCCGGGGTGGACGCCATCATCGTCGGCGGCGGGGTCGTGGGCCTCTCGGCCGCCTGGCTCGCCGCCCGTGACGGTGCCGCCGTCACCGTGGTCGACCCCGAGCCGGCACGCGGCGCCTCCTGGGCGGCGGCCGGCATGCTGGCGCCGGTTACCGAGGCCGAGCTCGGCGAGGAGGCGTTGGCGCGCCTGCTCGTAGCCGGTGCCGCCCGGTGGGAGACGTTCGCCCGGGACCTCGGCGAGGCGTCCGGTGGCGACGTGGGCTACCGGCCGTGCGGCACCGTGGTGGTGGCGGCCGACGCCTCGGACCGCGCCGTCGTGGACCACCTCCTCGCCTACCGCCAGGCGCTGGGCCTGGAGGCGGCGCGCCTCACCGGCACCGAGTGCCGGCGCCTGGTCCCGGCGCTGGCCCCCGGGGTGCGGGGCGGGGCCCACGTCCCCGGCGACCACCAGGTGGACAACCGCGTGCTCCTGGGCGCGCTGCAGGC
>JBOGGH010000108.1:0-7384 GCA_050743905.1 Acidimicrobiales bacterium | reverse complement strand
GCCTACGACGACCCGGGCGACGGCTACGGCGACCACCGGCTCGACCGGTTCCGCCTCGCCGGCGGCACGCTGCGGTGCGAGCGCGAGGGCGCGTACCCGCCGCCTGGGGAGCTCCGGGTGGTGGTGCACGGCCCCGGCGCGGCCACCGCCGTGGGGCGCGGCGGGTTCGACGAGCTGCCGCTCAGGTGACGTCGCGGCGGAAGGTGGTGAAGTAGCCGATCACCGCCGTGCCCACTCCCCACAGCAGGAGGGAGAGGCCGCCGAGCCACCAGCTCAGCAGCGGCCCCGCCCCTGTGTGCCCGCCCCCGCTGTCCCGGGTCAGGCCCCCCGCCAGGGCGGCGGCCGAGCGGCTGGGAAGCCAGTTCAGGTCGACGTGGGCCAGGCTGTGGACCAGGGCCACCAGGATGGGCTCGAGGATCACCACGAACACGATGGTGAGGACCACGGCGGCCACCTGGTTGCGCAGCAGGGTGCCGATGCCGAGGCCGAAGAGGGCCATGAGGACGTACTCGCCGAGCAGCCCGGGCACCACCGGGCCCACCTGGTGGAGCAGGGCCGACGTCGACCCTCCCTGGCTGACGAGCAGCGGGATGCCCATGGCCGCCACCAGGGCCAGGCCGGCCACCGCCAGGAACAGCCCCCAGAGGACCGAGGCCACCCCCTTGGCCGTGAGCACCACCTCCCGGCGGGGGGTGACGAGCAGGGTGGTGGTCAGCACCTTCTGCCGGTACTCGGTGGTGATGCACAGGATCCCCACGATCGGGGCCATCACCGTCCCCGCGCCGTAGCCGGCGCCCACCAGGTTGCGGAGCTGCGGCACCAGCACCGGTGCCGTGAACCGACCGTTGCCGTTCACTGTGATCACGAACGCCGTGATGATCCCGAGGGCGGTCAGCACCAGCGTGACGATCAGCACCACCCACGGCCCCGGCGTGGTGCGGAACTTGAACAGCTCGGACCGCAGGACCCGGATCACGCCGGGCTTCCCGGCGCGCCCGGCTGGCCCGGGCCCTGCGCCCACGGTCCTGCTGCCGGCCCGCCCGGCTGGCCCGGTCCGGCGGCGCCCAGCGATGTGGTCAGCTCGAGGAAGAGGTGCTCCAGGTTCTGGCTCTGCTGGACCAGCTCGTAGAGGACCACCTGCCCGGCGGCGAGGACCGGGCCGAGCTGCTCGGGCGCGGCGGCGTCCACCATCACGGTGTCGGCCGAGATCCGGCGGCCACCGAACCCGGCCGCCGACACCACGGCCATCAGCCGGTCGGGCTCGGGCGTCCGGACCCGCATGGCGGACTGCGCCCCGGCCATCAGGGTGGACAGCGGGCCCTGGGCCCGGAGCTGGCCCTGCGAGACGATGACCACGTCGTCCACGGTCTGGGACATCTCGGCCAGCAGGTGGGAGGAGACCAGCACGGTCCGGCCCTCGCCGGCCAGGTGCCGCAGGAGCTGGCGGAGCCAGGCGATGCCCTGGGGGTCGAGCCCGTTGGACGGCTCGTCGAGGACGAGGACCGCGGGATCGCCGAGGAGCGCGCCCGCCAGCTCGAGCCGCTGGCGCATGCCCAGGGAGTAGCCCCCCACCTTCCGCCGGGCGTCGGCCGTCAGGCCCACCAGCTCGAGCACCTGGTCCACCCGGGCGACGTCAATCCCTGCCGCTATCGCCACCATCCGCAGGTGGTTCCGGGCCCGCCGGGACGGGTGGAAGCTCGTGGCCTCCAGGACGGCGCCCACTGAGCGGACCGGCTCGGCGATGTCCCGGTACCGCCGGCCGCCGATGGTGGCCGTCCCGCTCGTGGGGGACACCAGCCCCAGGAGCATGCGCAGGGTGGTGGTCTTCCCGGCGCCGTTCGGCCCGAGGAAGCCGGTGATCCTGCCCGGTGCCACCGTGAAGCTCAGGTCCCGGACGGCGGTCACCGGCCCAAAGGTCTTGGTGAGCCCGCGGACCTCGATCGCCCCGCCGGCGGGGGCCACGGCACCGACCATGCCCGGACCCTATCCGCCGAGGTGGGGGTGGGTAGGGCATGGTCCTGCCGGCCGCGAGGGGCGGCGCTGCCGGTCGCCCCGGCAGGTGGGCTGCGCGATACTCGATGGTAAGAACCCGAGGGAGCAAGGGAGCGTCGCATGAAGGTCCGCGCAGCGGTGTGCAGGGGGCTCCACGAGCCCTGGACCACCGAGGAGATCGACGTGGACCCGCCCGGGCCGCACGAGGTGCAGGTCCAGGTGGCCTACGCCGGCATGTGCCACTCGGACGAGCACCTCCGGTCCGGCGACATGAGCGTGGCGCCGGAGGTCCTGGAGGTCTTCGGGGTGAAGTCGCTCTTCCCGATGGTCGGCGGGCACGAGGGGGCCGGCGTGGTGACGGCGGCGGGGCCCGAGGTCTCCACGGTGGCCGAGGGCGACCACGTGGCCGTGGCCTTCATCCCGGCCTGCGGCCACTGCTTCTGGTGCGCGTCGGGGCGGCAGCACCTGTGCGACCTCGGCATGGCCACGCTCGCCGGCCCGATGATCAGCGACGGGCAGTGGCGCTACCACCTGGACGGGGAGCCGCTGAACCGGATGACCCAGCTCGGCACGTTCGCCGAGACCATGGTGGTGAACGAGGCGTCGTTGGTGAAGATCGACCCGTCGGTCTCGCTGCGGGCCGCCGCCCTCATCAGTTGCGGCCTGTCCACCGGCTTCGGCTCGTCGGTGGACCGGGCCAAGGTGCAGCCCGGCGAGGTGGTGGTGGTGGTCGGCTGCGGCGGCGTGGGGTCCGGCGCGATCCAGGGTGCCCGGATCGCCGGCGCCCGCGCCATCGTGGCGGTGGACCCGCTGCCGTTCAAGACCGAGCGCGCCAAGGAGATCGGGGCTACGCACACCGCGGCGTCCATGGAGGAGGCGGCCTTCATGATCCCCGGCCTCACCGAGGGCCGGATGGCCGACGTGGTGGTCCTCACCCCGGGCGTGCTCCGCGGCGACCTGCTCGCCCCGGCCCTGCAGCTCGGCTCCAAGGACGCCCGGGTGGTGGCCACCGCCATCGCCCCCTTCGACCAGATCGACGTCAAGCTCAACCTGTTCAATTTCGCCATGTTCAACCAGGCGCTGCTCGGCACCGTCTTCGGGTCGGTGAGCCCGAGGGTGCAGATCCCCCGCCTTCTCAAGCTCTACGAGGGCGGCGAGCTGGAGGTGGACGGGCTGGTCAGCCAGGAGTACACGATCGACCAGGTCCAGCAGGGCTACGACGACCTGGAGGCCGGGAAGAACATCCGCGGCGTGGTGACGTTCGAGGGCTCGCCGGGCTGAGCGGAGGGTAGACATGGGCACCGAAGGGACCGGGTCCGCCACGCCGACGACGTTGGCCCGGTTCGTGCGCCAGAAGACGATCGTGCTCAGGACGCGACGACGCGACGGGACGTGGGTGGATACCCCGGTGAGCATCGCCGTGCGGGGCGATCACGCCTACGTCCGGACCTTTGACCGATCCGGGAAGAGCAAGCGGCTGCGCAACTTCCCCGAAGTGCGCTTCGCTCCATCCACGTTCCGAGGGAGCCCGACGGGTCCTGAAGTGCATGCGCAGGCCCGCCTGCTGAACGGGGATGAGGCTCGTTCCGCGGCACGGCTCATCGCCCGCAAGTACCCGATCCTGCATGGTGTGCTCGTCCCGGTCTCGCACCGGCTGATGCGAACGAAGACGCTTCACTACGAACTGAGCCAGGTTCAGGAGAACCGGTCGCGGCCGGATCAGACGAACGTGTAGGTGCGCCGTCATGCTCCGCCCACGATCGCGCTCGTCGGACACCATCGCCGTGGACGACCCGTGGCGGGACGCCCTTCGACGCCCGGTGCTCGGCACGTTGCTCCTGGCACTGGTGTTCGTCGTGTCTACCGCCCCGATCAAGGAGACGCCGGCGCTGTTCGATCACGCACCGTGGCTCAACGATCCGTTCGGTCCGCTCCGGCTGTGCCGGTCGAGCGCTACTTCGGCCGTATCGAACCAGGGCTGCTGAGGACGGTCCGGCGCCATCCCGTCTGGAGCGCGCTCTGCGTCTGTGCGGCGTTCGGTGCCGCGGTGGGCCTCAACCAGGCCGTGCGTGAGGGCTACCGGGTGTCGGTGGCCGAGGTCGCCGTAGCCCTCCTGGCCACCGGGATGTTCGGCCTGCTCACGTCGGCAGGCAGCTATCTCGGTCTCGTCCGAAGCACCGTGCCGAGCCACGGGAGGAGACACCGGCTGCTCGACGCGTCGGTGATCATGAGCGTCGGCGTTCTCGTGCCGTTCGCCCTCCGCTACCACCTCTGGTGGTTGGTCGGCAGCAACAATGCGGCCGCAGGCCTGGCACAGCTCCTCGGGCTCTTGGCCATCTCCGGCGTGGCCTACGCTGCCGAGTCGCTCCTCGGCCTCCACGCCGAGCCGTCCGGCGACTCGTAGAGGCTCCACCACCCCGAAGTCGGCTCACTGCTCGCCCACGTCAGTGGTCGTCGTGAAGGTCGGGAACGCCGGCGGCGGTCCGGCGGCTCAGGCGGCGGTGATGCCGGGCGGGAGCAGGAGGCCCACGGCCACCGTCAGCTCGTCGTAGACCCGGGCCATGGTGGACCACCCGCTGATCCAACCCACCAGCGCCGAGTACCACACGTGGCCGATGATCCGCGCCCGCTCGCCCGGGTCGGGGGGCTGGGGCTCGCCGATGGCCCGGGTGATGATGCCCTCCATCAGGCCGGTGATCTGCTGCTGGCAGCTCACGGCGCCCGGGTCCGGGGACGACAGTGACGTGAACACCGCGGTCACCAGCCTCGGCTGGCGGTTCATGGCCCGCAGGGCCCGGTCCAGCACGTCGAGGACGCGCTCGGCGGGCCCGGCACCGCGGGCGGGCTGCTGGGAGAGCCTGGCGTCCAGCAGCTCCACCCAGTGCACGAGCGTGGCCGCCAGCAGGTGGTCCTTGGAGGTGAAGTAGCGGTAGACGGTGCCCATAGCCACGTCGGCCCGGGCGGCCACGTCCCGCATCTGCACGGCCTCGTAGCCGCCCTCCAGGCCGAGGCCCATGGCGGCGTCGATCACCCGCTGTCGGCGGGCCTGCTGGGCCCGGGTCAGGGGGCGCACCGCCGTCTGCATCGAGCCAGGATAACCGCTAGAACCGGTTCCAAAGGGTTGCCCTCTCCGAAACCCCATCCGCATCGCACGGAACAGAACAGCCACTCGTGGGGAAATGGGCCGTGGCCCCATGAGCTGTCGGGTTGGCGTAGATCTACGGTGATGCGCTCGATGGCGGTCGCCGGACGTACGGGAGGCCGCGGCTTCCGGCCAGGGCGTCGGGGATTATGCTCGCGTCCGTGAGCAGTGCCGGCGATGCCAGCGAGCTCGAGCTCGTCGTCTCCCAGGACGGCAGTATCCCAGCCGATCAGCTACGGAGCCTGGGGCTGCGTCCCGGGACGCACCTTCGTGTGGTCGAGAGCCCGGCCGGCTCCCAGTCCTCGCCACTGGGTGGGTCGATGCCGGAGCTCCCTGACCTCGGCTGGGAGGACTTCGAGGCCGGTAGCGAGCTTGCTCGCCGCGATGCGGCCGCCGCGTGGTCGTAGTCGTCGACTCACATGCGCTCGTCTGGTACCTCCAGGGCTCCGAGCGCCTTTCTCGCCCGGCAAGGGAAGCCCTCGAAGAGGGCGAACGCAGTAAGGGACTTGTGGTCTCCGTCGCCACGGTGATCGACCTCTGGTACGTCAGCCAGAGCACGAGGCGGGTGAGCGAAGCCGAGCTGTCGGCGCTTCGGAGCCGCCTCGAGTCCTCGGACGCCGTGCGTATCGAACCGATCAGCCTGGCCGTCGCTGACGCGTCGACGGGGATTCCGCGGAGCGTGCTCGGTGATCCGTGGGACCGGTTGATCGTGGCGACCGCCAACGTGCTCGACGTCGCGCTCGTCACCGCCGACGGTCCCATCCGCCAGTCCGACCTTGCGGAGACCATCTGGTAGTAGGCCTACCGCGTTGGCGCCGTGGGGATCGAGGCGCTTGCCGTCTCGATCGAGGAGGATTGCTGCATCAGTGCGTTCGGTCCTGGGGTTGCCCCGAAGGGCGTCAGCGCATGGTCGCCGACCGTGCCCGCACCGTTGAGGCGACGTGGGCCGTGGACAGCACCGCCACACCGATGCTTGACATCTGGCTGCGCCCACGGTCGTAGAGGCCGGACGTGGCGTCGTCAACGACGACGGCCCGGTAGTCACGCTCGCTCGCTGGACCGCTCTCAATTCTGAAGAGCCAGGATAACCGCTAGAACCGGTTCCAAAGGGTTGGGCGCCGGGCGAAGCCGCCCGCCGCGCCGCTCAGGTCACGGCGCAGGGCCAGCTCGTCCTCGAGGCTCTCGTCGGCCCAGAGCATGCGCAGCACGGCGCGCACGTCGCCGGCGCGCCGGCGCCCCGAGGCGTCCCGGAACGCCTCCACCAGCAGCCGGTGCAGGTCCTCGCGGTGGCGGTGCACCGGGGGAACGTCCACGGACCGGCCGGCCAGGACGTCGCCCACGGCGTGGTACCAGCGGCAGGCGCCTTCGGCCGCCTGCCGGAGCGCGTCGCCGGCGGCCGTCACCGAGGGCAGCGGGGCCGCCACCGCGTCCACCGGGCGCCGCGGCAGCGTCCCCAGCGAGTAGGCGGCGACGCGCGTGCGGAACGCCCCGGTGACCAGGTGGGCGGCCACGGCCGGCGGGACCGGTTTGGCGCCGCGCTCGGCCACGTACTGGCGGAAGGCGTCGTCCAGCCTCCGGTACGGGCCCTCGCCGGCGAGGCGGGCCGTCTCCGTGTCCACGTCGTCCACCACCGAGGTCGTCCGCTCCACTGCCCGCTGCAGGTAGTCCGACCCGCTGGCGTAGGCGTCGCAGAGGGCTCGCCCGAGCGCCGGCGCCGCGCCCCGCGGCCAGAAGAGCACGCACACGGCCAGGCTCACCGAGCAGCCGATGGCCACGTCCTCGATCCGGGTCAGGCCCACCCGCCAGCCGATCGGGTCGATGATGTTGAACAGCACCACCACCACCACGGTGAACGCCGCCTGCCCGGCGGAGAACGAGATGGCCGTGGGCGCGATCGCCGACACGAGGACGGCCACCGGCAGCACGGCCCACAGCAGGTCGGTGTGCCCGCCCAGGCCGAGCATGATGGCCGACCCCACCACAAACCCCACCACCGTCCCGGCCATCGCCCGCACCACGTTGGCGCCGGTGCCGAGGGCGTTGGAGCGGAGCACGGACAGCGTCCCGAGGATGACCCAGAAGCCGTGCTCCACGTTGGTCACCTCCACCACGGCCACCGCCAGGGCGAGGCCGGTGGCGCCGCGGAGGCTGTTGCGGAACCAGACCGACCGGAAGGTGGCGTGGGCCGCCGCCACGGTGCGGCCCGAGCCCCAGGCCTCGCGCTCGCGGCGCCGCTCGGCCGCCGTGGCC
>JBOGGH010000107.1:0-7386 GCA_050743905.1 Acidimicrobiales bacterium | reverse complement strand
ACACGTCGGCCGGCCGTCGTGATCATCGCGGCGGCCGGCCGGTGTGGACGCGAGGTGGTCCCATGCCACTGGCAACGAGGGTGGTCCCTTCGGACTGGCAAGCGACAACAGGCAGGGCATGGGCATCTGCGGCCGACGACGGTGCGAACGGCAGCGTACTGCTGTTCGGCGGGACCGATGCCGAGGGTGTCGGTGAGGGTCAACTCTCCGATACGTGGGAGTTCCAGACGGTGCCCGGGCAACCGGCCGCCCCGACGGTCATCGCCGGCGACCAAGCCGCCACGGCCACCTGGACTGCGCCTCCGGCAGGAGGGAGCGAGATCACCTCCTATAGCACCGTCACGTCGGCACCGACAGGGAGATCGTGCACCTGGACCTCTGGTCCACTGACCTGCATGATCAATGGGCTGCACAACGGCACCACGTACACGCTCACGGTGCGCGCGACCAACACCCTCGGTCAGGGTCCGACATCGCCGCCCTCCGATCGGGTGGTGCCCACGGTCCCCGGCTACTACGAGGTGGCCAGCGACGGCGGCATCTTCGCCTTCGGCGACGCCCAGTTCTACGGCTCGATGGGCGGCAAGCCGCTCAACCAGCCGATCGTGGGCATCGCCGCCGACTAGTTCGACACCGCGGGCACGGGGATCCTGGTCTCCGTGCGGCTGTGGTGGTTTCCTGGTAGAGTAGGTGGGGATCGATCCCCTTGGCGGGCCAGGTCGACGTGCGTATGGTGCAGGCGATGGGTGCAGTTAGGACTGGGGCGCCGGCCCGCCCGACTTTCTGTCCCGAGCGAGACGGTTCGACCTGCCGTCGCTGATGCCGTCGCTCACATGCCCCTCACCGAAGGCCGAACCGGGTGCTCCCCGGCTTCCGCGCCACCAAAGTTGGGTCGGGTAATGGCGTCCTCAAGGGTATGCAAAGGCTGCGGGTCCGAGTTCACCCCGCTCTACCCCGGTGACGTCTGCACGGCCTGTGGGGGAAAGTTGCTGACCACCATTGTCGGTAGTGGGCCCGCAGAGCCGAGACAGGTGGCGAAGTGCAGCAGTTGCCAGTCCCTGATCACACCTCCGTCGAATTTCTGTAGGCGCTGTGGCTCGGCCGTGTCGACCGATCGTCAATACTGCGGAACGTGTGGAGTCCCACTCATCGAGCGTGCAGCCTTTTGCGACAATTGCGGCGAGCCCGTCATGGCACCACTGACAGCGCCTGTACCTGGCCCGCCGTGGGGGAGCACTGGGGTCACGCCAGCCGCGGGCCATAGGCCAGGTCCGATTCCTCCACCCACGCTCACCGCGACCATACTCGTCACCTTTTTCTTTGGCGCATTTGGATTGATTCCTGCCGTGATCCACGCAAGTAGAGCCCGAGATCTTGGATACAACAGCGCTCGATATTGGTGGGCATGTGGACTTACTTTCCTCCTCGCCGTACTCCTGACCCTGATCTTTCTGCTAGTAATCGTTCACGCAGCAAGCACGAGTGCAGCGCCTGGCTCTAGTTGAACAATGGTCGGCTTAAGCCAGCGGCATCAAGTTGGGGGCATCTCTGAACGGCAGGATGTCGAAGCCACTGCCGCTTGGCAGTACGTTTGGGTAGAGGTCGGCGATCGCTGCTGCATGCGCCGCCGCAAGAGAAATGATCTCCCCGTTGATCGCATGCCATAGAGCCGAACTCCCCTCCTCCGCTTCGGCTCGTATCTCCGCATAGATGTAACCGTCGCTCGCTAGAAGATCGATGAGCGCGTCGATCAGTCGCTGATGGCCGTGGGACCATAAGGTGGTTGTCTCACCTCGGTCCACCTCGAGTCGCGCCGGCGATCGGCGGAACGGTTGTTTCACAAGGACGACCGTACCGTCCTCAAGGAGTAGCTCGGTGAGCTTTACGATGACCGGACTGGCGGCATCGTAGTCGCTTGTCGCAGTGTCGGATGCCGCACCGACTAACGGGTTCATGGCGTTGCCACATGAGGGGCAAAACTTGGCGCTCGGCCGAAGTGAGGAGCCACAGACTGTGCAGAAGCCGCTCGTAGCACTGGACATACTTGACCAATCTACACACCACGTAGTCAGCGGTACTTGGATAGCGGGTCGCGACCGGGCATGAAGGGATAGATGCCCTGCGCAGAGCTGCCGTGTTCAGGGAAAGAACGAGACGGTCGCCGGGTCGGGCGCCCGGGCCAGTTGCACCAGGATGTCGATGGGGTCGAGGCCGCGCTGGCCGGCAGTGCGCGGCACGCTCATGATCCGTCATTGGGTCGCCGCCCCTCGCCACGTCCGGTCGCCGCCCCAGACCTTGCGGTTGCCGACGGCCGGCCTGACCGCCTGCTCGTCCCGCCAGTTGGTGGCGTCGACGCCCTCGTGGGTGAGGAAGGTGAACAGGGCGTCGATCTCGTGGTTCAGGTGGGCGACGAGCTTGCGGTTCTTGTCGTAGGAGTGGCCTTCTTCCCCCAAGAGCTCGACGATCTCTCGCAGATCGGTTGCCGTCTCGCGTCGCTTGGTCTTGGAGAGGTCCCTAACGCAGAGCGCGGCGGCGAGGATCTCCTTCACCTCTCGTGGGGTCGCCCGCGCCCAGTCGGGGTTGTCGCTGATTCTCATACGACCAGGTGGTGAGCGATCATATCGACCTCAGCTACTCCAGCGGAGGCGAAACCTTCGGAACCTTCCGGGGGTCCTACCGGCTCAGCCCCAACTAAAGTTGGGGTTTAGGGTTTCGGGAGCTGCACCAACGCAGACTGCCGGCTGCGCACGAAGAGGTACGCCCGCCCGGGCGGCCCCGTGAAGCCGGCTCCCCTGGGGAGCGCGCCGTTGAAGACGCCGGCGTCCAGGTGGTGCTTGGGGGAGAGCAGCAGGCCGGAGCCGTTCCGCTTGGCATAGAGGGGGAACCCCCGGAAGCCGTCCCGGAGCGGCTCGATCGCTCCGGCGACGACGACCGCGCACCGGCCGGGTGGAGCCGATGCCAGCCCTATCAGCCAACTGTCGTCGGGATCGACCAGCTCGGCATCGTCCACCAGCACCGCGACCGGCGAGCCGTTGATGTCACCGCCGGAACCGGCGCCCAACGCTTCGAGTGCCGACGGGCCTTCGGACTCCAGTGCGCGGGCTTGCTGCCCCTCGAGCACCGTGGCGCCCTTGCAGCCGGCCAGGGTCTGCAGGGGGCTCTGGCGGGGAGTCACGGCGACGACGCGACAGCCCCGGTCGGCGAGTGCGGTCCCCATCGAGAGCAGTGCGGTGCTCCGACCCGACTCGGGGGATCCGGTCACCACGAAGCCCGGTCCGACTTCGGCCAGGTCGACCCACCACGGGGCCAGCTCGTCCCCACCCACGCCGGCCATCACGGCCAGAGAAGATCGCTGCGGAGCTCCGTTCGCCGCAGCAATGCCTGCTTCCTCGTCCAATCGAGCTACTTCGGCCAGGCTGATCCGGGTGGGCAGCGGGTCGACACGGATGGGCCTGGCGCGGGGTGGCTGGCCCGTCACCCGGTCCTGGGCGGCTTTTGCCAGTGCGGCGAGCGCAGCCGCCTGGGCCGGACCGGACGGATCATCCGCCAGCAGGGCCACCTGAACCTCGTCTCCGGTCACCGCCCGGAAGGCTCGACCGGGGGGTACCGACTCCGGCATCTTGCGCGGTGGCAGATCGGCGAGGGAGTAGTCGTCGCGGTCGTTGAACCGCAGCACGAACCGATCCTCGAACAGCGAGGACACCCGAGCCGAGGACACGAGCGACCGGTCGCCCGTCATCAGTACCGTCAGCCCCACCGGGCCACCATCTCGGAGCAGCCCGAGGAGCTGCTGTTCGACGGCGCCCTCCTTGTGGTCGTGGAAGACGTCGACGAAGCCCTCCCAACCGTCGACCAGGACTATCAGGTACGGCCACTTGCCTCCGTCGTCCGGCTGCGAGTGCTGCTCGGCCGCGCTGGCCAAACCCCGTTCGACCAAGGCCGATTGCCGACGGCGGACCTCCTCGCCCAGCCGTGCCAGGAGTCGCTCGCACCGGTCCGTCTCGTTGCGGGTGACCACCGCCCCGCACTGGGGGAACCCGCGGAGCGGCCCCAGGCCGCCGTTGCCGCAGTCGACGGCGTAGAGGTGCACGTCGTCGACGGCGCAAGCTCGGGCCACGGCGGCGGCTACTGACCGCAAGACCGTCGTCCGACCTGATCGCGGGCTGCCGGCCACGATCAGATGCCGGCCGGCTGCCGGGTCGAAGCACGCCGCCTCCTGCTCCTGCTGGTCGGGAAGGTCGCGCAGGCCGAACGGCAGGGGCAGGACCTCTCCCGCGCTCGATGCCGGCCCGGTGCCGGCGGGGAGTTGGTCGAGGGTCAGGACGGCGGGCAACGGGTCCAGCCACGGCTGGCGCTGGGATGGGATGCCCTTCTCCTGGGCCGCGTCTCTGATCGCCGCGACCAGGTCATGGAGATCCGTCGCGTCGTCGGCCGGTGCCGGCGGTGCCGGGGAGGGTGGATCGGGCATGCCAAGCTGGGACCATGGCACGGCAAGGGCGGTCACGGTCGGCACGGCCTCGACGGTGCCCGGACGGCGGCCCCCCACTCGGGCAGTCTGGAAGCAGACCGGCGGCTCCTGAGAGACCCGCAGGTAGGCGCGGCCCGGCGTGGCCGGCGAGATCGAGGATGCGTCCGGTACGCCGATGACGTCCGAGCTCTCGGCTCCGCTCACGACGCGTAGTGCGACGGCGAAATTGGCGTTGGCGCGGATCTCCGGCGACACGACACCCGTGGGACGTTGGGTGGCGAGCACCAGGTGCACCCCGAGCGAACGGCCACGTTGGGCAATGCCGACCAGTCCCTTGATGAAGTCGGGCAGCTCCACGGCCAGCGAGGCGAACTCATCCATGACGATCACCAGGCGGGGCAGCGGTGCCAGATCTTCCCGACCCCTGGTCCGGGCGTCCACGTAGTCGCCGATGTCCTTGGTACCGGCTGCGGCCAGCACGTGCTCGCGTCGCTTGAGCTCAGCCTGCAGCGAGCGGAGGGCGCGCTCGGTCAAGTGGGCGTCGAGGTCGGTCACCATCCCCACGGTGTGCGGGAGCGCGACACAGTCGCGGAAGGCGGCGCCCCCCTTGTAGTCCACGAGCACCACGTTGAGCTCGTCCGGCGGCGACGAGGTGGCGAGGCCGGCGACGAGCGTCTGGAGCAGCTCGCTCTTGCCTGCACCGGTGGTGCCGGCCACCAGGCCGTGGGGCCCGTCCGACGCCAGGTCGAGGACGAGCGGTCCGTGCTCCGCCATCCCCAGCAGCGCTCGCGGGCCACGCTCTGGAGCGGTCCACCTGGCAAGGACGGAGGCGGGAGACGGCGGGTCCATGCCCGTGAGGTCGGCGAGGCGCGCAGCCCCGGGTACGCTCCCGCCGGATTCGCTCCCGATGCGATGGATCGGAGCCATCGCCCTGGCCGCGAGCTCGCAGAGCTGCACCGCAGGACGGTCGAGCGCTACGCCGTCGACGGTCGGCAGCCCGTGCTGCTCCACCGTGGCACGCGCGGTGCCGTCGTTCCAGCTCACCACCGCCCCGCACTCTTCGGGGAGCAGGCTCCGATCGCGGTCCAGGCAGACGCTGTAGACGCCGACCGCCGGACCGTCGCGCAACACCGACAGCATTCCCGGCAGCGAACGGAGCCCCTTTGCCCCGTCGACGACGACCACCACGCGAGGCGTGGGCGGACCTAGCCTGCTCTCTCCCGGTCGCCGCTCCCCGTGCCGTGCCGTGATCGTCTGCCGGAGCTCCTTCACCCTGGCCGCGAGCGTCTCGGGATCGTTCCCAACGGAGACGATGCCACGGCTCGGCTCGAGCTGGGTGTGAGGGAGCCATCGCACCCAGTCCCAGTCCGCCTCCTCCGCCGACTCAGTGAGAAGCACGACCCTCACGTCGTCGGGACTGTGGAGGATGGCGGCCTGGAGCACGAGGCCGCGTGCCGCTTCTCGGGCGACGGTCGGCTCCGCCGCCACGCCGAGCACGCCCACTGCGGGTAGCGGCACCGAGACCGGCACAGCCCACGCAGGCGGCGGCGAAGGATGGTTGGCCATGTGCACGATCGACGGGCTAGTGGCCAGCCCGATCCGCAGACAGAGCTGATCGTCGTCGCTGGCGCGACGCTCCCACAGCCGACCCCGCGGACCGAGCACCGCCAGCGCCAGCGTCGCCGGATCAGGCGCTTCGTCCCTGCGGCGAGCGCGCTCGTCCTGCACCGCCTCTCGGGCCCGTCGTTCGGCCTCGGCACTCTTGGCCTCGAATTTGGCGTTCGCCTTGACCCTCCGGCGCTTGCGAGCCTGCCGGTCGTGGACGGTGCTGCCCAGGGTCATCACCGGGCTCATCACCGCCAGCATGAGGTACTCGGGCTGCTTGAGGACCGCCGCCATGCCGACTGCGAGGACGAGCGGCCCTCCCATCATGAGCCACGGAAACCCGGGCTTCTCCTCTTCTGCCGGCGTGGTGGGAAACTCGATCTCCACCGGCGGAGCCGGACGGCGAATGCGGTAGCGACGGTTGAAGACGTAGCCGCACTGGCCGTCTTCTGACAGGGAGCCGTCCGGAGGATCCACGCGGTGGACAGCGACGTACGAGGCACCCAACTGGATCACCTGGCCGAAGGCGAGCGGGATAGGTGTCGTTCCAACGGCACCGCCTTCCAGCGAGGTGCCGTTGGACGAACCGAGGTCGCATATGGTGATGTCACCTTCCGGGGAGATGTCGAGAGCGGCATGTTCCCGCGACATCTCCGGATCGGGGATGGTCACTGTGCAGGTGTTCTGCCGGCCGAGCACACATGGCCCGGGATCGAGGTGGAACACCAGACCACATGCCGGGCCACCGACAACTCGGAGCTCCGTCCCTTTTCCCACGGGATCCCGTAGTGCCGTCCCACGTTCGCCGACGCCGAGGATCTCGCCGTCGTGGAGGCCAGACTGCGCGAACACTGGATCGCCAGAGATCGGGCCACTCGCGCTCCAGAGGGCTCCAGCCGTTCCGGATGCGCGAGCCACTGCTTCCAACACCTCACCCGCCGGCACGTCGGGTTCGGCAGCGACAGCGACATCGGTCCTGCGTCCCGCGGCGCGGTCATCTACGGTTACGCGAAGGCGCATTGGGCACCTTTGCGCAATGTTCGGGCCTCCCACCGACTAACGGCCACCGACGCCGCTCGCTTCCCTTCGACATACCTCTGTCAGCACGACTCGAAGATATCCTCCGCTGGTCATCTCTGCGGACTCAGAGTTCCTGTTGCCTCGGACAGGCTTTGGCGAGAGGTGAAACCTAGTGTCCTGAGCCAGAGATTCGCAAGAAATATCTCCGATCCGGGAATTTCCTGCTCGCCCGCGCGTTCCCCCCATCGTTCCTGCGACGATGGGAGGCGACATGGCAACGAGGGGACGGCCGA
>JBOGGH010000106.1:0-7407 GCA_050743905.1 Acidimicrobiales bacterium | reverse complement strand
GGCCGAGCTCACCCCGGGGCCGGGCGCCACGACGGCCGGCTGACCGCGGCGGGGGCCGCCGCCGGCCGCCGCCGCCGGTCAGGTGACCGGCTTCTTGGCCGGCCGCCAGTACGCAGCCAGCAGCAGCGCGGCGCCGAGCGCGCCGGCGCCCAGCGAGATGCCGAAGCCCGGCCAGCCCCACAGGTCCTGGAACGCGCCCACGTGGCCGTCGATGCTCCATGTGCCGGGGCCGAGGGTGCCCACCACCACGCCCATGAGGGTGAGGGTCATCACGTACTCCCACCCCTCGCCGGGCCGGAAGATGAAGAAGCCGTTCTTCAGGTGGTTGGTGATCCAGGCCACCAGCATCACCCCCACCACCCCGGCACCGCCCAGCGGCGTCAGCAGGCCCAGCACCAGCAGGGCCCCGGCGCCGATCTCGGTGAGGCTGGCCGTCCAGGCGTGGAGGATCCCCGGCTTCATGCCCAGGCTCTCGAACCACTGGGACGTGCCGGCGATCTTGCCGCCGCCGAAGATGTGGTTGATCCCGTGGGCCAGAAAGACGGCCCCCAGGCCCACCCGCAGGACCAGGAGCGCGAGATCGGCGGCGTGCGGCGTGACGCCGGCCACGGTGGTCAGGTGGTCAATGGGGTTCACGTCCCTCCCTTTCGCGGTGCGGCCGCCCGGCGCGGCCGGCGGCCGGTCATCGGATGCGCGGCCTGGCGCGGGCACCGGAGGCGAACGCCGCCTGTCCCACGTCGAGGTTGGCCTGGTCCGTCCCCAGGTTGACGAACGCCCAGCCGAGGCCGAGCGCCTGGCTGCGCGACAGCTCGTGGCCGGCCCACAGCGCGCGCAGCGTGCCCTGGATGGCCAGGGTGGGCGCCTTGGCGATCTCCCCGGCGACCCAGCCGGCCCGGTCGAGCAGCTCGTCCAGCGGGCAGATCTCGGACACCAGCCCGATCTGGTGCGCCCGCGCCGCCGACATCCGTTCGGCGTTGCCGAGCAGGGACATGCGCACGATCTCGCCGAACGGCATCTTGGGCAGGAGCTGCAGCGGCTCGTAGCCGGCGGGCATGCCGTAGGTGAGGTGCGGGTCGAAGAAGGTGGCGTGGTCGGCGGCGATGATGATGTCCGCCTCGCCGAGCATGTAGAAGGCGCCGCCGCAGGCGATGCCGTTGACGGCGGCCACGATGGGCTTCCAGAGGTCGTTGGACTTGGGGCCGAGGTACTCGCCCGGGTCGTCGAACATGAACGGCGAGGTGCCGGAGGCCACGTGAATGGGCTCGGGCTCGCCGGCGGGGTCGGGCACGCTCCCCGGCTCCACCACCAGCGGCGCGTTGGCGTCCTTCTCCTCGCCCAGGACCCCGGCGCGGTCGATGCCGGAGCTGAAGGCCTTGTCTCCGGCACCGGTGAGGACCACCACCTTGGCCGAGTCGTCCCGCCGCAGCCACCGCCACACGGTCCGCAGCTCGTGCTGCATGACGGTGTCGAACGCGTTGTAGACGTCGGGGCGGTCGAGGGTGACCCACGCCACCCCGTCCCGCACCTCGTAGGTGATGGTCTCCAGGCCGGCCACGGCGACACACGTTATCGGGCGGGCCCGTGTGGGCCGGGGAGGCGGGGGAACGGCGCCGCGGCGCCCGGTGGTAGAAACGTGACCGACACCCGGCGAGCGTGGAGGGCAGCGGTGAGCGACGGCGGCAGCGACGACGAGCTCCTGAAGAGCATCATCGGCCAGCGGACGTCGAAAGCCACGGTGGTGGTGGAGCGGGGCCCGGTGACGTTCTTCGCCGACGCCGTGCTGGAGAAGAGCCCCGCCTACCGCGACCCGGATGCCGCCCGGGCGGCCGGCCTGCCCGGCATCCCGGCGCCCCCCACCTTCCCGCTCGTCATGGAGAACTGGGGGAAGTTCCCCGAGATCCAGCCGGACGACGCGCCCACCGGCGGTGGCGTGACCACCGCCATGGCCCAGCTCATGAGCGGCGGTGGCCTCATCCTCCACGGCGAGCAGGAGTTCACCTACCACCGCCCGGTGGTGGTGGGCGACGTGCTCGTGGGCGAGGGCACGGTGGTGGACGCCTACCGCAAGGAGTCCAAGGGCCGCACCATGACGTTCATCGTCACCGAGACCCGGTGGACGGACAAGGAGACGGGCGAGCCGGTGGTCAGCAGCCGGTTCAACGTCATCCACCGGGCGTAGCGCCCGGGCCGGCGCCGGGCCGCCGGCCGGGGGCCGGCATTGCGGCACGAGCCCCACGGCGCCTCCGCGGAAACGTCCGCCGAGGGGCGGCACGCCGGTGAGCTGGGCGTTCCCACCCGAGGTCGATCCGCCGGCCCGGTCGGACTAGAACATGTTCTCGTGACCGTGCCGACACCACCGCCCGAGGGGGACCCGTGCCGATCGCGGTGACCGAGGAGCACGAGGAGCTCCGCCGGGGGGTCCGACGCTGGGCCGAGCGACACTGCACGAGCGAGGTGCCCCGGGCGCTCCTCGACCAACCGGACGAGGTGCTTCCCCCGGTCTGGGCCGAGCTGGCCGGGCAGGGGTGGCTGGGCGTGCACGTGCCCGAGGAGCTGGGGGGCCAGGGCTCCGGGATGCTGGAGCTCGCCGTGGTGGCCGAGGAGCTGGGCCGGGCGCTCGTGCCCGGGCCGTACCTGCCCACGGTCCTGGCGGCAGCGGTGCTGGCGCGCCACGCCGAGCCCACGCTGGCCAAGGCGCTGGTGCCGGCGATGGTGGACGGCTCGCTGCCGGCCTGCGTGGTCCTGCCGCCGGTGTCGTCTCCGGCCGGCGGGCGCGTACGGCTGCCCGAGGCCCGGGCCGCCGGGGACGGCGCGCTGGCCGTGACCGGCGAGTGCCCGGCAGTCCTCGGCGCCGGCGTGACCGGGCTCCTCCTGCTCCCGGTGTCCACGGCGGACGGCACGCAGGACGGGACGCAGGGCGGCACGGCGGACGGCGCGACCGCCTGGTGCGCCGTCGACCTCGTCGACCCGGCCGGCGGCCCTGCGCCGGGGGTCACCGTGACCGCCCGGCCGTGCCTGGACCCCACCCGGCGGTCGGCCGATGTCGTGCTGGACGCGGTGGTGGTGTCGCCCGAGCGGGTGCTCCACGACATCGACGGCGACGACGTCCGCGACCTGGCGCTGGTGATCGCCGCCGCCGAGCTGGCCGGCAGCGCGCGGTGGTGCCTGGAGGTGGCGGCCGAGCACGCCCGGACCCGGGTGCAGTTTGGTCGGCCCATCGGGCAGTTCCAGGGGGTCAAGCACAAGCTGGCGGACCTGCTGGCCCTGGTCGAGGAGATGACGGCCGCCACCTGGGACGCGGCGCTGGCCCTGGACGCCGGTGACCGGGACCAGGCCCGCCTCGCCGCCGCCGCCGCCGGGGCGCTGGCCACCGAGGGCGGGGTCCGGGCGGCCAAGGACGCCATCCAGGTCCTGGGGGGCATGGGCTTCACGTGGGAGCACGACGCCCACCTCCACCTGCGCCGGGCGACCACCAGCCGCCAGGTCCTGGGCGGGCCCGGCCCCCTCCGGGCCTCGGTCGCCCGGCAGGCGCTCGGCGGCGCCCGCCGGAGCCTCGGCGTGGACCTCCCGCCGGAGGTGGCCGGCCCGTTGCGGGAGGAGCTGGCGCCCGTGGTGGCCGAGGTGGCGGCCGCCGGCGCGGACGACCGCCGCCGGCTCCTCGGCGAGCGGGGCCTGCTGTTCCCTCACTGGCCCGAGCCCTACGGTCGGGACGCCGGCCCGGTGGAACAGCTCGTGATCGACGAGCTGCTGGCGCAGGTGGGCATCCGCCGGCCGCCGGCCCACGTGGCCGCCTGGGCCCTGCCCACGCTCATCGCCCACGGCACGCCGGAGCAGCAGGAGCGCTGGATCCTCCCCACGCTGCGCGGGGAGCTGCTGTGGTGCCAGCTCTTCAGCGAGCCCGGCGCCGGCAGCGACCTGGCAGCGCTCGCCACCAGGGCCACCCGGGTGGAGGGCGGCTGGCGGCTGGACGGCCAGAAGGTGTGGACCTCGGTGGCCGCCCGGGCAGACATGGGGATCTGCCTGGCCCGCACGGACCCGGAGGCGCCCAAGCACGAGGGCATCACCTACTTCCTGGTGGACATGCGCACCCCGGGGATCGAAGTGCGCCCGCTGCGGGAGATCACCGGGGACGCGCTGTTCAACGAGGTCTTCCTCGACGGCGTGGTGGTGCCGGACGACTGCGTGGTGGGCCCGGTGGACGGCGGGTGGCGCCTCGCCCGGACCACGCTGGCCAACGAGCGGGTGTCGCTCGCCACCTCCTCGGCGTTCGGGGGCGCCCTCGAGGGGATCCTGGCCATGGTGGCGGGGCCCGTCGGCGACGGCCGCGACGACAGCCCCGGCGCCGGCCGCGGCGACGACCCCGACGACGGCCAGCCGGACGCCGAGGTGCTCGACGAGCTGGGCCGGCTGCTGGTGGACGCCCAGGCGCTGGCCCTCCTCGGCCAGCGGTCCATCCTCCGCTCCGTGTCCGGGTTGGAGCCCGGCCCCGAGGCCAGCATCCGCAAGCTCGTGGGCGCCGAGCACGACCAGCGGGTGGCCTACTTCGGCCTCGCCTGCTGCGGCGCGGCCGGCGCCTACGCCGACGGCCCGGCGGAGCCCTGGGCGCGCGCCTTCCTCCACACGCTGTGCCTGACCATCGCCGGCGGGACGAGCGAGGTGCAGCGCAACGTGATCGGCGAGCGCCTGCTCGGCCTGCCGAGGGATCCCGAGCCCGAGGCGGGCCGGCGGTGAGCGGCCCGGACGGAGCCGGCGGGGTTGGTAGCGTGAGCGCCGGGCTCCCGCAGGGGTGCCCGCCGGTCGAGGGAGGACGTGCCGATGGGTGAGGTGAAGCTCTACTACGAGGACGTGAAGGAGGGCGACGAGGGCCCGCCGCGCGTGCACACGCTGACCCGCACCGATCTCGTCAAGTACGCGGGGGCCTCGGGCGATTTCAACCCCATGCACCACGACGAGGTCCAGTCCCAGGCGGCCGGGCAGCCGAGCGTCTTCGGGCACGGCATGTTCTCCATGGGCTTCCTGGGCTCCGCCCTCAGCGACTACGTGGGGGTGGGCAACCTGACCCACTACAAGGTGCGGTTCTCCCGCCAGACCTGGCCGGACGAGAAGCTGACCACGAGGGTGGTGGTCACCGGCAAGCGGGTGGAGGACGGCGCGCACCTCGTGGACCTCGACGTACGCCTCCTGAACGAGGAGGGCGAGGAGAAGGTGGTCGGCGAGGCCACCGCCGCGCTGCCGTCCCGGGGCTGACCGCCCCGGCCCGGGCGGCCCCGGTCTACGCTCGCCTCACACCGGCACGATCGCCCGGCGGCGCACCTTCCCGCCGTCCAGCTCCAGCACCCCGAAGGTGCGGCGCGGCTGGGCCCGCCGCTGGGTGGCCGAGCCCGGGTTGAAGAGGATCTGGCCGTCCAGCCCCACCTCGTCCACCGGCACGTGGCTGTGCCCGAAGACCACCACCGCCGCCGTGGGGAACCGGCGGCGCAGCCGGGCCGCCCGGCCCTCCCGGCGGCCGGCGTCGTGCACCACGGCCACCTCCACCCCGCCGAGCTCGAGCACCAGGGCCTCGGGGAGGGTCCCGGCCAGCTCGTGGTCGTTGTTGCCGAGCACGGCGTGGACCGGCGCCAGCGCGCCCATGGCGCGGAGCGCGCCGGGCGCCACCACGTCGCCGGCGTGGACGAGCACGTCGGCGCGCGCCACGGCCCGGACGACCGGCTCGGGCAGCCGGCCGAGGTCGGCCGAGCGGAGATGGGTGTCGGCGAGCACCGCCACGTGCACGCCCCGACCCTACGCGGGGCGCCCTGCCGGCAGCCCACCTCCGCCCGGTCCGGGGCCCGCCGCCGCCTAGAAGCCCACCCCGGTCACGATGGGACGGACCAGGTCGGTGTCGCCCATGGAGCCGAGGTACGGCGCGTCGCCGAAGGCGAACACGCCGCCATCGGTGCCGAACAGCCAGTAGCCGGCGTCGTCCGTGGTGGACGCGCCGCAGGCGATCGGGGCCCGGAGCGGCTGGCCCGCCATCGACCCGTGGTCACCGGCGTCGCCGAAGTTGGCGACGTTGCCGTCGGCGCTGAAGATCCAGTAGCCCTGGCCGGTGGCCGTGGCCGACATCGCCACCACTGTGCTCGCCGAGCCGCCGCCGAGCGAGCCGTAGAAGTGGGCGCTGCCCAGGGAGAACACCCCGCCGTCCGACGCCACCAGCCAGTAGCCCTGGCCCACCGGTGTGGACACCCCGCTGGCGACGGGGTGCGCCGGGATCACGCCCAACCCGGGCAGCGAGCCCACGAACCGGGCGTCGCCGAAGTCGAACACCCCGCCGTCGGCGGCGAACATGCGGTACCCGAGGCCGTCCGGGGTGGCCTCGGCTGCCACGATCGGGGCGTTCAGCGTGCGGCCCTGGGGCGCCAGCACACCGGGCACCGAGCCGAGGAAGGCGGCGTCCCCGAAGGCGAACACCCCGCCGTCCGCGGCGAACAGCCAGTAGCCGTGGTGGTCCGGGGTGTCGGCCATGGCCACGATCGGCTGGTTGAGCGGCCTGCCGCCCATCGACCCGTAGAACTGGGCACCGCCGAAGGAGAACACCCCGCCGTCCGAGGCCGTCATCCAGTACCCGGGTGTGATGTAGGTGTAGCCGACGGGCGAGGTGGCCCACCCGCCGGTCGTGGTGACCACCACGGCCACGGTGCCGTGGCCCGGGGGCGGGCTGACGGTGAGCGTTGTGCAGCCCGTGCTCGTGCGCACGTCGGTGGCCGGCGCGCCGCCGAAGGTGACCGAGGCCACGTGGCAGAGGCCGGTCCCCACGATCCGCACTGTGCCGCCGCCGGCCGGTGTGCCGCTGGTGGGCGAGATGCCGGCCACGGTGGGCGCCGGGACTGTGGGTGCCGGTGTGGGTGTGCTGGTGTAGGTGAACGGCTCGCCGTTCGACGTGCCCCCGCCGTCCGTGACCGTCACGGTCACTGTGCCCACGCTCCCGGCCGGGGTCCTGGCGGTGACGGTGGATGTGCTCACCACGACCACTGTGGTGGCCCGGGTGGCGCCGAACGTCACCGTCGCCGGGCCGTGGAAGCCGGTGCCGGTGATGGTCACCGGCGTGCCCCCGGCCGCCGGGCCGCTGGCCGGTGTGATCCCACCGGCCGAGATGGTGGGCACCGGCAGGTAGGTGTACCGGTCACCCGCCCCCGTGGCGCTCGTCCCGTAGGGCGTGGTGACGGTCACGTCCACGGTGCCGGTGCCGGCCGGCGCCACGGCGGTGACCTCTGTGTTGCTCACGACGTGGACTGTTGTGGACGGCGTCGAGCCAAAGTCGACGGCCGACGTGTTGCTCAGGGCGGTGCCGGTGATGGTCACCGTGGTCCCGCCCGCCTCGGGGCCGCTCGACGGTGTCACGGCGGCGACGGTGGGTGCTACGCCGAT
>JBOGGH010000105.1:0-7410 GCA_050743905.1 Acidimicrobiales bacterium | reverse complement strand
GCCCTGCCCGCCGCCGCCGGCACCGGCTGCGGCCAGGGCGGCGGCGGCCGGCGTGAGCAGCCCGATGCGCTCCCCCCGGGCCTCCAGGCGCTGGCGGATGGCGACGTAGCGGGGCTCGCGCTCCTTCAGCATGGCCAGCACCGGCGAGGCGATGAAGATGGAGGAGTAGGCCCCGCTGAGCAGGCCCACGGTGAGCGCCAGGCCGTAGTCCTGGAGGGTGGTGGCCCCCAGGAGCTCGGCCCCGATGAGCAGCACCGCGAGCACGGGCAGGATGGCCACGAGCGAGGTGTTGATGGAGCGGGCGAGCGTCTGGTTCATCGAGAGGTTGACCATCTCGGAGTAGCTCATCCGCCCGGACGCGCCGAACCCCTTGGAGTTGTCCCGGACGCGGTCGAACACGACCACCGTGTCGTAGAGCGAGTACCCGAGGATGGTGAGCACGGCGATCACCGTGTCCGGCGTCACCTGGAACCCGGCCAGGGAGTAGACCCCCGCGGTGACCAGCAGGTCGTGCAGGAGCGCGACGAAGGCGGCCACGGCCATCTTGGGCTCGAAGCGCAGGCTGATGTAGACGGCCACCACCACGAAGAAGACGATCAGGGCGATGACCGCCTTCTGGGTCACCTGGCTGCCCCAGGTGGGCCCCACGAAGGAGAGGGACACTGTGTTCGGTGTCACGTGCGCCGCGTGGGCCAGCACGTCCTTCACCTTGTTGCGCTCGGCCGCCCGGGCCGCTGTGCCGTAGCTCTTGAGGTCCGCCGTCACCTGGACCGTCTTCTGGCCGCCGTGCCCCAGGATCTCGACGGTGGGCTGAGTGAGGCCGGCGTCCTGGACCAGCTTCTCCGCCTGGGCCTGGGAGAGGGAGTTGGTCTGCACCTGCCACGATGTGCCGCCCTTGAATGTGATGCCCAGGTTGAAGCCGCGGATCCCGAGCGACAGCAGGCCGGCCACGATGACGATCCCCGAGATCAGGAACCACCAGCGGCGACGGCCCACGAAGTCGAACGACGTCTCGCCGCGGTAGAGGCGGCGCAGCGGGCCCGGGCCCTTCCCGGCGTGGGCCTCGGCCACCACGGCCTCCCGCTCCTCCTCCTCGGCGACGAGCTCCTCCTGGATCTCCTCCTCGATCTCGGCCTCGCCCGCAGCGTCGCTCGTCCCGTCCCCGTCGGCGGCGTCGCCTTCTCCGCCGTCACCGTCCCCGTCCGGTTCCGGTCCCCGGCCCAGCGGCTCCTCCTCGGGCGCCCGCTGGCCGCTGCCCCCGCCCGGCACGAGGTCGCGGAGCTCGTCGTCGTGGTGCTCGAACGGGCTCACTGGTCGACCCCCGCGCCCACGGCCAGGCCGCTGCTCACGCCGATCCGCCGGGCGTTGGTCAGGCGCTCGTTCTGGCCGAGCAGGATGACCAGCGGCCGGGTGAAGAAGTAGGTCATGAAGATGTCCATCAGCGTGGAGAGGCCGAGGAAGAAGGCAAAGCCCTTCACTGTGCCGACGGCCACGAAGTAGAGCACCACGGCGGCGGCCAGCGAGACCAGGTCGGCGGCCAGCACCGTCCGCCAGGCGCTCCTGAACCCGCGGTCCACGCTGGTGCGGACGGTGCGGCCGGCCCGCGTCTCGTCCTTCAGGCGCTCGAAGTAGACGATGTACGAGTCGACGGTGATGCCGATCGACACGATGATGCCGGTCACGCCGGCCAGGTCGAAGCTCGGGGCGAGCGACGTGTGCCCCAGCGCCGAGATGATCGCCCACAGCAGGGCGGCGGTGACCGCCAGCCCGGACAGCACCACGATCCCGAGCAGCCGGTAGTAGAGGATGGTGTAGATGAGGACCAGCACCAGGCCGCCGATGCCGGCCCCCAGGCCGGCCACGAGCGCCGTGTGGCCGAGGGTGGGCGACACCGTCTGGAAGGTGATCTTCTTCAGCCCGATCGGCAGGGCGCCGTAGTTGAGCGCCAGCGCCAGTGTCTTGGCCTGTGTGGCGCTGAAGCTGCCCGAGATCTGCACCTTGCCTGTGAATGTCGTGAACGACGCGGCGCTGGGCAGGGTGATCGGCGCCGACTGCACCACCCCGTCCAGCTCGATCCCGATGATCTCGTGGAAGTACTTCTTGGCCATGGCGTTCCAGCCGGTGTTGCCGGACGAGGTGAGGGTCACGTCCACCACCCACTGGCCGAGCTGTGTCTGCGCGGCCGTCGCCTTCTTCACCGCCTTGCCTGTGAGCTCGGCCGGGCCCAGGAGGTAGCGGCCGTTCGTTGTGCCCTTCAGGCCCGGCAGGAGCACGGTGGCCTTCGGGTTGTCCACGCACCGCCCGTTGGGCGCGCTGCTCCCGCACGTGCTCCGGTAGGCGGCCAGCGACGGTGTGGTGGTCGTGGACGGTGTGTAGCCCACCCCGTTACCGCTCCCGGGCGAGCCCTTCAGGTTGGACGTCGTGAGCGAGCGCGACGGTGTGCAGCCCGACGGCAGCGTGTGGGTGACGTCGGCCGTGGTGGTGGCGGTGGTGGGTGTGGTCCCGGACGGGGTGGAGGTGGCCGATCCCGGCGCCGTGGTGGAGCTCGAGGCCTTGGACGCCGCCGACGCGCTGTACGCCGGCGCGTAGCAGAGGCCGGGGCGGAAGTACATCTTCCCCACCTTGCCGATCCGCCGCAGCACGCTCTGGGCGTCCTTCACGCCGGGCACGGACACCACGATGTTTGTGGTCCCGCTCACGCCCTGGGTGCTCACCGTGGCGCCCGAGACCCCCAGGCCGTTCACCCGGTTGGTGAGGATGTCCACCGTCTCGGTGATGTCTGTGGAGGTGGCCGACTTGGGGTGGACCGGCTGGTAGACCACCTGGAACCCGCCGGCCAGGTCGAGGCCGAGCTTGGGGCCCCAGCCGGCGGCCAGGACGCCGGCCAGCGACCCGAAGGCCACCACCACCACGATGACGAGGCTGAGCAGCAGGGAACGCTGTCGCCGGGCCTGGGCGCGCGACGACGGCGGGCTCACGGCTCGTCGCCCTCCCCGGGCCCCCCGTCGGTCCCCTCTCGCTCCTCCGCCTGGGCCTGGCCCCCCTGCATGGCCTTCCCCCCGTCCTCCTCGTCCTTCTCGGGCACGCCACCGTAGCCCGGGCGCCTCTCCGGCCGCGAGGCGGGCTCCGGGGAGGACGCCGAGCCGGCGTCGTCGGCGGTGGTCCCGGCCGGGGCCGTGGGCTCGATCTTGCGGGCGACGGCGTTGCGGACCAGCACCAGCCGCGTGGGGTGGGCGCCGTTCCCGTCCTGGTCGAGGCCGGTGATGATGGTCACCCGCTCGCTGTCGATGTCGAGCACCGTCCCCACGATGCCCCCGACGGTCAGGATCTCGTCACCCACGCCGATCTGGGACTGCGTCTCCCGCTGGCGGCGGGCCTTCTGCTGCTGGGGGCGCAGGAGGAAGAAGTACCCCACCACCCCGATGACCACCAGGATGAGGATGAAGCCCACACTGCTCCCGCTGGAGCTCGTGGACTTGGACGAGGTGGCGAGGAGCAGCGGCCCGAGCGCCGCGAGGAGGCTCATGGGACGCGTCGCCCGGCCCGGCGAGGTGGGTGGATCGGCTGTCGCACAGGACGGCCACGTTACAGCCTGGGCCCGGGGCCGGGAGCACGCCCCGTCGCCCCGCCGGGGGACGTGGCCGCCGGCGCGACCGGCCGCCCGGCGCCTCCGGCGGCCGCACGCCCCGGCCGTCGCGACCAGGGATTAGGATCACGGCGGGATCCGCTGTCACAGGGGGCCGGAGCACCCGGCGGGGCACGGACGTGGAGGACGGCGCAGGTGCGCGAAGGCGACACAACGGTCCTCGTGATCGAGGACGACCCGGACATCCGGCAGCTCCTGCGGACGCTGCTGGACCGCGAGGGCTACGGCGTGGCCGAGGCCGGATCGGGGCGCGAGGGCCTCCGCGCCTTCCACGAGCACCGGCCCGACATGGTGATCCTCGACGTCGGCCTGCCGGACCTCGACGGGTGGCAGGTTCTGGAGCGCATCCGCGACATGAGCGACGCCCCGGTCCTGGTGCTCACGGCCCGCTCGGCCGAGCGCGACAAGGTGCGGGGGCTGAACGCCGGGGCGGACGACTACCTCACCAAGCCCTTCAGCCGGGTGGAGCTGCTGGCCCGTCTCCAGGCCGTCCGCCGGCGCCAGGTCACCACCACCACCACCCGGCCCACCTTCGACGACGGGCGCATCCGGATCGACTTCGCCCACCAGGAGGTCACGCTCGGCGGGGAGCAGGTGCTCCTCACCCCCACCGAGTACCGCCTCCTCTCGGCACTGGTGCGCCACGCCGGCCAGATCCTCTCGGCCGACCAGTTGATCGAGCTCGCCTGGGACGATCCCTCGGGCCTGGCGCCGGCGAGGGTCAAGTACGCGGTGCTCCGGCTGCGGCGCAAGCTGCTGTGGGACAGCCCCGACGACTCGCCGCTCGAGACCGTCCGCGGCTTCGGCTACCGCTACCGGACCAGGGAGCTCGATTGACCCGCCGCCCCGTGCCCGTCCTCGGCCGGCAACGGGGCACGAGCACGGGACAGCCTGCGCCCCGCGCCGCTCGCGGGCCGGTCAGCCCGAGCGCCCGCCACCTGCTCCCCATGTTCGCCGCCGTCGGGGCGCTCTGCATCCTGATGGGGCTGATCCCCTTCCCGACCGGGAGGACCACGGAGGTCCTGGTGGCCGGCGTGGTCTTCCTCGGGCTGGGCGCGGCGGCCGTGCTGCTGCCGTGGCCCAAAATGCCCACCTGGACCTGGCCGGCGGTCCCCCTCGGCTTCCTGGCGGTGATCGCGCTGGTGCGCGACGCCCAGGGCGGCTCCGACTCGGGCCTGGCCACCCTCTACCTCGTGCCCATCGTCTGGCTGGCCTTCTACGGCAAGCGGTCCCACGTGGTGGCGGGGCTGGCCACCATGCTGGCGGCGCTCCTGGTGCCCATCCTCGCCGAGGGGTCCCCGGCCTACCCGGACTCGGGCTGGCGCGGGGTGGTCATCATGATGTGCACGGCGGCGCTGATCTCCTTCACCCTGCTCTCGATGGTCAGCCGCGAGCGCTCCCACGTGGCCGACATGGCCGAGCAGGCCCGCATGGTCCGGCGGGGCGCCCGGCAGGCCGAGGAGGCCCGGGAGCAGCTCGCGTCCCTGCTCCGCGCCGCCACCGAGACGGCGGTGGTCGGCTGCGACCCGGGGGGGCTCGTCACGTTCTTCTCGGCCGGCGCCGAGCGGCTCTTCGGGTGGGCCGCCGACGACGTGGTGGGCCGGCTGAGCATGTTCCAGCTCATCGACCCGGGCGAGCTGGCCGGGCGCCGTCCCCGGATCGCCGAGCTGGCCGGGGACAGCGACGTCTCCACGTGGACCTTCGTGCGCCGTGACGGGACCACCGGGCGGATGTCCACCGCCGTCACCGCCCAGCCCGCGCCGTCGGAGGCCACCGCCTTCGCCGGGCCCGCCGGCTACGTGGTGGTCGCCACCGACGTCACGGAACGGGAGGAGCTGGAGGCCGAGCGCGAGCGCCTGCTCTCCGTCCAGCGCGAGGTCACGCAAGCCCTGGTGGAGCAGAACCACCAGCTCCGCGAGCTCACCCGGATGAAGGACGACGTCGTGGCCACCGTCTCCCACGAGCTTCGCACCCCCCTCACCTCCATCCGCGGCTTCGTGGAGCTGCTGCTCGACGGCGGCGGGCTGCCGTTCGACGAGGAGCAGGCCCACATGCTCCGGGCCATCGACCGCAACTCGCGCCAGCTCCTGCGGGTGGCGGACGACCTCCTCGCCGACCCCGGCCTGGGCCGCGGCCTGCGCCTGCAGTTCGTGGACACCGACGTCTCCACCCTGGCCCGCGAGGCGGTGGACGCCATGGCGGCGGCGGCGGCCGAGCGCCGCATCGCGCTCTCGGTCCACGCCCCGGAGCCGGTGGTGGTCCACGGCGACCCGGTCCGGCTCCACCAGCTCCTGGGCAACCTCCTGTCCAACGCCGTCAAGCACACCCCCGCCGGCGGCCGGGCCGCCGTCCGGGTGGAGGCGCTGGGGCCCCTGGCGCGCCTCGACGTCCTGGACTGCGGCCCCGGCGTCCCCTGCGAGGAGCGCGCCCAGCTCTTCGACCGCTTCTACCGGCTGGCCGCCACCGCGGAGCAGGGCATCCCCGGCTCCGGCCTCGGCCTGGCCATCGCCAAGTCGGTGGCCGAGGCCCACGAGGGCACGATCGAGATCGTGGACACGCCGGGCTGGTCGACCACCTTCCGCGTGCACCTGCCGGCCGTGGACGCCCCGGCCGCCCGCTCCGACGGCGCGGCGGCCGAGGCCCGGCCGAACGGAACGGCCCCGGTGGCCGCCGCGCACTCGTCCACCGGCGCGCCGGCCCCGTCAGAACAGTGAGCCGGCGCCCGGCACCTCGCCCGGCGGGCTGGCCCCGAGGTGGTCCCACGCCCGGGCGGTGGGCACCCGGCCGCGCGGGGTCCGAACCACGAGCCCCTGCTGGAGCAGGTAGGGCTCGTAGGCGTCCTCCACGGTGCCCGGCTCCTCGCCCACGCACTGCGCCAGGGTGGTGAGCCCCACCGGCTGGCCGCCGAACCGGCGGCACAGCGCGTCGAGGATGGCGCGGTCCACCTTGTCCAGGCCGAGGCGGTCGACGCCGAAGACCTCGAGCCCCTCGGTGGCCGCCGCGCCGGTGACCACGCCGTCCCCCCGGACCTCCACGAAGTCCCGCACCCGCCGCAGGAGCCGGTTGGCCACCCGTGGCGTCCCCCGGGACCGCTCGGCGATGCGCGCCGCGCCGTCGGCCTCCACCCGCACCCCGAGGATCCGGGCCGAGCGCTCGACGATGGCCTGGAGCTCCACCGGGCCGTAGAGGTCGAGCCGTGCCACGAAGCCAAAGCGGTCCCGCAGCGGGCCCGAGACGAGCCCGGTCCGGGTGGTGGCGCCCACCAGGGTGAAGCGGGGCAGGTCCAGGCGGATGGACCGCGCCGTCGGTCCCTTGCCGATGAGGATGTCGAGCTTGGCGTCCTCCATCGCCGGGTAGAGGATCTCCTCCACCTGCCTGGAGAGGCGGTGCAGCTCGTCGATGAAGAGGACGTCCCCCTCCTGCAGGTCGGTGAGGATGGCCGCCAGGTCGCCCGCCCGGGCGAGCACCGGGCCCGAGGTCACCCGCAGGCCGACGCCCATCTCGGCGGCCACGATGCCGGACAGCGACGTCTTGCCCAGGCCCGGCGGGCCGGCGAAGAGCAGGTGGTCCACGGGCTGGCCCCGCCCCCGCGCTGCCTCGAGCACGATGGCCAGGTGCTCCACGAGCTGCGCCTGGCCCACGAACTCGGCCAGGCGCCGGGGCCGCAGCCCGGCCTCCTCCACCTCCTCCACGGGGCCCGCGTCCGGGTCCACCGCCCGGGTGCCGCCGTCCGCCGGCGGCGGGCCGTCCGCCGGGCCCTCCAC
>JBOGGH010000104.1:0-7466 GCA_050743905.1 Acidimicrobiales bacterium | reverse complement strand
GGGCGGCGGTGGGCGGCCGGGGGTGGACGCCGGGCGCCGAGGAGGAGCCGCCGGCGGAGGTGGCCGAGATGGTGGCCCGGCTCGAGGAGGAGATGCGGGTGGCGGCGGCCGAGCTCCGCTTCGAGGAGGCCGCCCTGCTGAGGGACGAGCTGGTGGAGCTGCGCCTGGCCTCGGGCGGCGGCCCGGAGCCCGGCGACGGCGGCGACGGCGAGGTCGCCGGACCGCCGTGACCGGCCCCGCCGGACCCTTGCGCCCCCGGGGGATCGGTGGTTGAATTCCGGCGTGACGACGAGCGGCGGCTGCGGGAAGTGGGACGGCCGAGCCGTGATCACACGCGCCTGACACCAGGCCCGCGGGGGGTCGCAGCCGTCCGCCGAGCAGGCGGGTCCGCCGTCATGTCACACCTCCCGCCGGTGCCGGCCGTCGCCCTGGCCCGACAGTCCCGTCCCTCACCCGGACGCCCCCCGGCCCGGTCCGTCGGCCTATCGTCTAGAACGGAACTGCCAGGGAGGGGAGCCGGAGCTCCATGAGCACCATCAAGGACACCGAGGAGGCCGGGGCGCCGCCGGGGGAGGACAGCGTCCTCGCCGGCCGCAGCGCCCACCTCGACCGCTGGACCGTGGCGGACGCCGTGGCCGAGCACGCCCGCGCCCGGCCGGACGCGCCGGCCGTGGTGGAGAGCGGCAAGCCGGCCCACACCTACGCCCAGCTCTGGGACGACGCCTCCCACCTGGCCGGCGCCCTCCGGGAGGCCGGGGTGGAGCGGGGGGACCAGGTGGCGATCTGGGCCACCCGCACCGCGGGGGTGGTGTCGGCCGCCGTGGCCGCCATGTCCCTCGGCGCCGCCTACCTCCCCATCGACCCCACCTACCCGGCGGCGCGGGTCCGCCGGATCCTCGAGGTGGGCCAGCCGCGGGTCATCGTCTGCGCGGACGCCCAGTCGCTGGTGGGCAGCCTGCCCCGTGGCGTGCCGACCATGGACCTGCACGCCGGCAGCCGCTCGGCGCCGCTCGAGCGGCCGGTGGCCGCCCCCGCCGACGTCGCCTACACGGTCTTCACCACCGGCTCCACCGGCCTGCCCAAGGGGGTGCTGGTGAGCCACCGGGCGCTCGGCAACTACCTCGGGTGGGCCCAGGAGCTCACCGACTTCGGCCCCGAGGACGCCACGCCCTGCTTCGCCAGCCTCGGCTTCGACCACGCCGTGACCTGCCTGTGGCTCCCCCTGATGGTGGGCGGCTCGGTCCAGCTCATCCCCGACAGTTGGGACCCGAGGCCGTGGCTCGCCCCCCGCGAGCGGCCGTTCGCCTTCATCAAGATCACGCCGTCGCACGTCCGCCTCTTCGAGCGCATCGCCCGGCCGGACTACCGCGAGGTCACCCGCACGGTGATGTTCGGCGGGGAGCGCCTCGACGCGGCGATGGTGGCCTCGCTCTCGCCCCGGCTGGACGGCGTCCGCCTGCTCAACCACTACGGGCCCACCGAGGCCACGGTGGGCTGCACCGCCTACCGGTTCGACGTGGGCGACGTGCCGGCCGAGGGGTCGATGCCGATCGGTGTCCCGGTGTGGAACTCGCGCGCCTACCTGGTGGACGAGCACCTCTCGCCGGTCCCGGCCGGCGAGGAGGGCGAGCTGGTCCTGGGCGGCGCCTGCGTGGCCGAGGGGTACCTGGGCGGCGGCGACGAGGACCGGGCGCGCTTCCTGGACGAGGCGGCCGTCACCGGAGCCGGCGCGACTGCCGGCGCCGCTGCCGCCGACGGCGAGCGCTCCCGCGCCTACCGCACCGGCGACCGGTGCGTGGTCCGGGACGGGGTGGTCCACTACATGGGCCGGCTGGACGAGCAGGTGAAGGTGCGCGGCCACCGGATCGAGATCCAGGAGGTGCACGACCTGGTGGTCTCGGTGGACGGCGTGCAGGACGCCGCGGTGGTCGTGAGCCAGGCGGGGCTCGGCGGGCTGGAGCTCTTCGTCACCACGGAGGACGGGGCGGACGACCCGGTGGCCCGCGTGCTCGAGCACCTGCGGGCCAACCTGCCGGCGGCCGCCGTGCCCGGGCACGTGCTCGTGGTGCCGCACCTCGTGGCCAACGCGCACGGCAAGTTCGACCCCGACGCCACCCGGGCGCTGGCGGCGCCGGCGACCGGGACCGGGGCCGGGGGCGGCGGCCCGGGCGGGGAGGAGCCGCCGTCATGACCGGACCGGCGGGCACGGCGGGGGCGGCGGGGACCGGCGTGGCCGACCACGAGGTCGCGCTGGCCTGCGTGGACTGCGGCTCGACCGACCAGGACCTGTCCGGCCGGTGCCTGGCCTGCGAGGGGCTGGTGGAGGCGAGCTACCCGGACACCGGCGCCGTCCTGGATCAGGCGGACACGGACACCCTGGAGACCTACTGGCGCCTGCTGCCCATCCCGGACCGGTCCACCTGCCGCATCCCGATCGGTCCCACCCCCACCATCCTCCTGGCCGAGCTGGACGACGTCCCGATCTACGCCAAGGTGGAAGGGGTCCTGCCCACGGCGTCCACCAAGGACCGCCTCATCGCCGTGTCGCTGCCGCTGATGATCGAGCGGGGGGTGAAGCGGTTCGTCTTCAGCTCCACCGGGAACACCGCCGCCGCCTACGCCTGGGGCCTCCAGCACTACCCGGAGCTGTCGGCCAGGGTGTACGTCTCGGAGGACGTGCCGGCGTCGCAGCTCGGGCCGCCCACGCCGGCGCTCGAGGTGGTGCGGGTGGACGGCGACTACGTGGCCGCCGGCAACCGCTCGAAGGCCGAGGTGCGGCCGGGCGAGACGTCGGAGGGCGGCTTCTTCAACCTCGGCCGCCGCGAGGGGGCCAAGCTCGCCTACCTCGAGGCGTTCGACGACGTGCACCGCATGGGCGGCCGGGTGGACACCGTGGTCCAGGCGGTGGCCAGCGGCCTCGGCATCGTGGCCGCCGCCCGGGCCACCGAGCAGAGCGCCGCCGTACGGGCGTGGGGGCGGGGGCCGCGGCTCTTCTGCGCCCAGCAGACGAGCTGCTCGCCGATGGTGCGGGCCTACCGCTCGGTGCTGAACGGCAGCAACCTCCGCCTGCCCGAGGTCCTGCCCGAGGGGTTGGCCTCGGCCATCCTCCTGGGGGACCCGTTCACCAGCTTCGACTACGTGGCGCGGGCCGTGCGCGAGTCCGACGGCGGGTTCGTGGACGTGACCTCCTCGGAGATCGCCGCCGCCCTGCAGCGCCACAGCCACGACGTGCCCCTGGGGGACTCGGCCGCCGTGGCGCTGGCCAGCGTCTACCGCATGTGGGAGCAGGGGGACCTCCGGGGGTCCGGGGGCGTGCTGGTGGCCCTGACCGGGGGGCCGGGCCGGTGAGCGCACCGGACGAGGAGGCGTTCTACGGGACGCTGCGCGGGTTCCTGGCCGGCCAGCGGCCGGACCTCGACGGCGCCATCGAGCCCGACACCCAGCTCTGGGAGACCGGCTACCTGGACTCGTTCGGCCTCATCGAGACCATCTCGTTCCTGGAGGAGCTGCTGGGGCGCCCGGTGGAGATCGGCGCCGACGACCTGCCGAGCTTCTTCACCATGAAGGCCATGTACACCGCCTTCGCCGCCGGGGCCTGACCCGGGCGGGCGCGGCCGCGACCGGTGGGCGGACGGGGGGGCGGACGCCTGCGGGCCGCGCCGGTGGTGGCGCTGCTCGCCGTGGTGGTGGGTGCGGTGGCGGCCGGCGCGGCTGCCGGGCCGGCCGGGCTTGCCGGCGGGAGCGGCGCCACCTCGGACACCTCGCCGGTGGACCTGGCCGCCCACGTGGACCTGGCCGACGGCACGGCCCACCGGCAGGCCGTGGTGCGCTCCGGTGACGCCCGCATCGAGGTGCTGAGCCCCACCCTGCTGCGCCTCGAGTACTCGCCCACCGGCCACTTCGAGGACGCCCCGACGGTGAACGCCGTGGACCGCCGGTTCCCCGTGCCGCGCTACACGTCCGGGGTGGCCGGGGGCTGGCTCACCGTGCGCACCAGCCGGGCGGTCCTCCGCTACAAGGTGGGCTCGGGGCCGTTCACCACGGCCAACACCACGCTCCGCTACGAGGTGGGCGGCCACGAGGCCACCGTGCACCCCACATGGGAGTGGGAGTGCACGTTCGGCCAGCCGTGCCAGGCCGGCGCGGCCACGCTCTCCGGCGGGGCCTCGATCAGCCAGACAACCCCGGGCTACGAGAGCACCGCCGGCTACGTGGGCTACCTGCTCCACCCCGGGGCCAGCGCCACCTGGCCGGTGCTGGGCGCGCCGGCCGGACCGGCGACCCTCGCCCTCCGCTACACCACCTTCACAGTGCTGCGGCCGGTGGTCCACGACGTCCGGCTCGTGGTGGACGGCCACGCCACCCCGCTGACCCTCGTCCCCAGCGCCACCTCGGGCACCTGGACCACGCAGGCCACCACGGTGCAGCTCACGGCGGGGACCAACTCGGTGGCCGTCCGCTGCGGGAACGGCGACGGGTGCAACGCCAACCTCGACACCGTGTCGCTCTCGCCGGTGGGGGCGCCGGCGCCCGCCGTCCCGCAGACCGGGGCGCTGGGCGGGTGGATCCGGGGCTTCGACACCGCCACGTACAACACAACCCCGGCCTGCACACCCGGTACCACACCGGCCACATGCCGGGCGGGGCTGGAGCCGCTGCACGCCGACGGCCTGCTGGACACGGCGGGGTGGCGGCTGCTGGACGACACCAAGAGCGCGGTGTGGACGGGCAGCGGCTGGGTGGCGCCCCGGCCGGCCCACGGGGACGTGGAGGACGGCTACCTCTTTGCCTACGGCCACCGCTACGTCGGCGCGCTGCGGACACTGCGTCGGCTCACCGGACCGTCGCCGTTGCTGCCCCGGAGCATCTTCGGCGTCTGGTACTCCGAGTACACGCGGTACTCCTCGAGCGACATCGAGACATCGGTGTACCCGGCGTTCGTGGCCGACGACGTCCCGCTCAACACCCTCTCGCTGGACACCACATGGAAGGCGCCCAACGGCTGGAACGGGTGGGAGTGGAACACCTCCCTCTTCCCCCACGCCGCGGCCTTCCTCTCGTGGGCGCGGGCGCACGGCATCGACGTGACGTTGAACATCCACTCGAGCATCGCCTCCGACGATCCGAAGCTCGGGGAGGCCCAGCGGGTGGCCGGTGGCGCTCTCGCCTCGTCCACGTGCACAACGGGCCCCTGCACGGTGTGGGACTGGAGCTCGGAGGCCCAGGCGGAGTCGAACTTCGCCATCCAGCGGCCGCTGCAGCGCCAGGGAGTGGCCTTCTTCTGGCTGGACTGGTGCTGCGACACCTCTACGGTGACGCTGCCCGGGCTCACCCCCGACGGCTGGGTGGACCACCTCTACGCCCAGGACCTGGCCGACGAGGGCCGGCGGGGCTTCGTGCTGGCCCGTATCGGGGCTTCGGAGCAGGACCCCGAGGGCGTGTACCCGGCGGGGCCGTGGTCCGCCCACACCTCGGCCGTCGCCTTCACCGGCGATGCCTGGGGGACCTGGAACACGCTCGCCCGGGAGGCCGAGCTGGCCCCGGCCGAGGCCTCCGTCGGCGAGCCCTACGTGAGCAGCGACGTCGGCAGCTTCCTGGGCCCGCCGCCCACCCAGACCGCCGCCGACCCGCCCGACCTCTACGCCCGCTGGGTCCAGCTCGGGACGTTCCAGCCGATCCTGCGGCTCCATTCGAACCACGGGGAGCGACTGCCCTGGCAGTACCCGCAGCCGGCGCGGGACGACGCCGAGGCGTTCCTGCGGCTCCGTGAGGCCCTCATCCCCTACACCTACACGCTGGCCCACGAGGCCACGCAGACCGGCCTGCCCATCACCCGGCCGCTCTACCTGGACTACCCGGGCCAGCCGGCTGCCTACGCCAACCCCACGGAGGAGCTCTACGGCCCCGACGTGCTGGTGGCGCCGGTCACCACGCCGGGCACACCGGCCACCACCACGGTGTGGTTCCCGCCGGGCCACTGGACCGACTGGTTCACCGGCGCCACCTACACCGGGCCGTCCACCGCCACCCTCTCGGTGCCCCTCAGCCAGATGCCGGTCTTCGTGCGGCAGGGCGGGATCGTGCCGGAGCAGGACGCCGCCGCCGGGGCGCCGGCGGACGGGTCGGCCACCGGGGGGACGGCCGCGCCGCGCTCGCTGACCGTCCGGGTCTACGCCGGGGCGCACGGGTCCTTCGGCCTCTACCAGGACGCCGGGACCGGGCTGGGGTACACCAAGGGCCAGGACGCCGTCACCCGGATCACCACCGGGCCGGCACGGGGCGGCGGCGGGCAGGGTGGCGGCACCCGGGTGACGGTGGCGCCGGCCAAGGGCACCTACCCGGGCCGGCCGGGCTCGGTGGCCTACACCTTCGACGTGGTGGGGGTGGCCCGGCCCACGAGGGTGCTGCTCGACGGGAGGGCGTTGCCGGCGCGGCCGCCCGGGGCGGGTGGACCGGGCTGGTCCTACGAGGCCGCCGCCGGCGGGACCCTGGTGGTGCGGGCCGGGGCCGTGGCCACCTCCCGCGGGGCGACGGTGCTGGCGGGGTAGGCGGGGCGTCGGGGGGTCACCGCCCGACGAACACCTGTTCGTGTACGGTGGCCGGATGGCGCGATCACCGGCCGATCGAGGCGGCGACGGGCTCCGGTATCCTCCCCCTGTGTCCGACCGTCTGGTCATCCGGGGCGCCCGCGAGCACAACCTCCAGGACGTCTCCCTGGATCTGCCGCGCGACCGGCTGGTGGTGTTCACCGGCCTCTCGGGCTCGGGCAAGTCGTCGCTCGCCTTCGACACCATCTACGCCGAGGGGCAGCGCCGCTACGTGGAGTCGCTCTCGGCCTACGCCCGCCAGTTCCTGGGCCAGATGGACAAGCCCGACGTCGACTTCATCGAGGGCCTCTCGCCGGCCATCTCCATCGACCAGAAGTCGGCTTCCAGGAACCCGCGCTCCACGGTGGGCACCATCACCGAGGTCTACGACTACCTCCGCCTCCTCTACGCCCGCATCGGCCGCCCGCACTGCCCGACCTGCGGCCGCCCGGTGGCCCGCCAGACCCCCCAGCAGATCGTGGACCGCGTCATGGAGCTGCCCGGGGGCACCCGGTTCCAGGTGCTGGCCCCGGTGGTGCGGGGCCGCAAGGGCGAGTACGGCGCCCTCCTGGACGACATGGCCAAGCAGGGGTTCGCCCGGGCCCGGGTGGACGGCGCCACCGTGGAGCTGGCCGACCGGGGCGAGGTGAAGCTGGCCCGCTACGAGCAGCACACCATCGAGGTGGTGGTGGACCGGCTGGTCCGGCGGGACGGCATCCGCCAGCGCCTCACCGAGTCGATCGAGACGGCGCTCGGCCTGACCGGGGGCACGGCCGAGGTGGCCGTGGCGGGCCCCGCCGGCGGCGGCGCCGAGGGCGAGGAGGAGGAGGCCATCACCTTCAGCCAGCACCTGGCCTGCACCCACTGCGGGATCAGCTT
>JBOGGH010000103.1:0-7492 GCA_050743905.1 Acidimicrobiales bacterium | reverse complement strand
GCTCTGGCCACTCCCAGTCCACCGGTCGGTGGGCCGGGAACGGTGGCAGGCAGAGCCAGGTCCGGTAGGCGGCGCGGAGCCATCCGGCGATTAAGTTCGACTCGAAGTGGAGGTCGGCGAGGGAGACGACATCGGTGATCTCCTGGTGCCGGCAGTGGGCGATCAGGGCTCGTCGCTCGTCGCCTTCCACGTCGAAGCCGGTGACCTCTACCGCCACCCCGAGCACGGTCGCAGCAACCGGGACGGCTACCTCGTCCTGGAATACCTGGAGGAATCCCGACATCTGCTCGTCGGTGTTGTAGGCGTCGACGGTGATCTCGTCGATGAGCTGGGCTAGATACTGCGCCACGGTGGGCACCGTACTGTGTGGGCAGGACACCGTACGGACGCCCAGGGACTTGAGCAGCCCCTTGCCTTTGGGCTGGGCAGGCCGAACGGCGACAGTCACCGTCAGCGATGCCGCGGCGCGCATAAACTGCTAATCCGAGTCCGGATTAGCATGTTTAGTGGAAGGTTGGCAGGTGCGGAGCTTCGCAGACGTTGACACCCTGATCGGCACGGTGCCAGCGGGTGTCGTGACGCGCCTGAGCGTCGTCGATGCTGGACGGGGCTCAGAGGCACTTTATGTCGATCAGCTCCCTGGACTGCTGAAAGAGCTGGCCGACGCGGCAAGGGTCGAATCGGTGATCGCCTCTTCGGCTATCGAGGGGATCGTGGTCGAACAGGCACGAGCCGAACGGATCGTCCGAGGTGGCGACCAACGGCTCCGCGTTCGCAACGAGAAGGAGCTGGCTGGGTACCGTGATGCCCTGGACTACCTGTTCCAGAACGATCCTGGCGACCTCTCCGTAGGACTCGTCCTCCATCTCCACCGACTCCTCTTTGGTCGGACGGGTGGTGGAGGGGGGCAGTTCAAGACCGTCGACAACCTCGTTGTGGACCGACACGCTGATGGGACGTCGAGTGTTCGGTTCGTCCCAACCTCGCACCAGGACACGCCCTTCTTCATGTCCGAGCTCATCGATCGGTATCGAGCTGAACAAGGGGCTGGGGACCACCACCGCGCACTTCTCGTGGGACTGTTCGCGCTCGATTTCCTCACGATCCACCCCTTTGCTGACGGCAACGGGCGGCTCTCTCGCCTGCTCAGCACCCGTCTGCTCTCCGAGGTCGACTACGGCGTCGGGCGATACGTCTCCCTCGAGGGTCTCATCTATGAGCGCCGCGATGCCTACTACGAGGCCCTCTCGGCGTCGACTGCCGGCTGGCAGGACGGGACGCACGACCCGTGGCCCTGGCTCAGATTCTTCGTCGAGGTGATCGCCGATGCGTACGAGACCTTCGCGGCGCGGGCTGGCGATCACCGTTCGGGGATCACCAAACAGGATCGGGTGCGGAACTACGTGCTCAACCACGCCGGAGCATCCTTCGAGATGGCTGACGTGAGGCGAGCCGTGCCCGGTGTGAGCGATCAGACCGTTCGACTCGTGCTGCGGGAGCTAAAAAACGACGGGCTCGTTCATCCCAGCGGCGTCGGCCGGGGAACTAAGTGGGTGCGAGCCGACCGGTAGAGCGGCATCACCCTTCGTCGAGGGCACAGCCGATCACCCGCCGTCGGGTGATGCCGCGGCGGCGGAACTGCTGCCCCCCAGTTTCAGTGAGGGGCCGACCCCGCTCGGTGATGCCACACACTGGGTGGCCGTCAAGTTCAACGCGAAGAGCCGTTGTAACCCGGGTGGGGCCACGTTTCGGCTCCGGGTGCTTTCGCAAGGCGCGAAGCTGGGTTTTCGGGCTTCGTTACGGCTGAAGTTACGCGCTAAATCGGTGGCCGTAGGCTGGCGCGGTGGAGCAGCGCGACTGGGTGGAATGGCACCGAGACTACGACGATCCAGGTTCCCTGCTCTCGCGGCGGGGGGAACTCGTGCTGCGGCACCTGCGCGCTGAGCTCGATCATTCCCCCGCCGGCGACATACTGCTGACCAGGTTCACGACTGGGCCGGCGATGATCGATACGCGATTCGTATTGTTCGAAGCAGGGACCACGAGCGAAATCGACCCAACCAGTTTCTGAAATGTTGATTGCCGATGACTCCGCCGAATCCGGCTCCCTTAGGATTCGGTCAGCTCGCCTCCTCAGCGGATGACGTTCTCGCAGTCACTACAACCGCGGTGTAGCCCATGATGAAGCTGCCGCCAGCGGAGTCGATCATCTCTCCGATCCCTGCGAGCAGTTCGGTGAGCTTCTCCGGCCGGATCTGGCTGTGGCCTCCGAAGGTCGGCACCTGCTCTAACCACTCCTCTCGGGTGTAGGGCCGTTCCCAGTCGAACTGCCAGGGCTCCGGTTCGTCGAAGCTCCGGGTCCGACGAAGCCCGTCTTTGGCCTTGTCCAGCAGGGGAGCGTACGAGTCGATGCCACCGGGCGTGCCGTTCTGGAAGAACGGGAACTCGGGGAAGACCTGCCGGTAGACGGCAGAGAACCTCTCGCCGATGTCCGCCGGGAACGTCATGACGTTCCAGAACAAGGCGATTCGGCCACCGGGGCGGAGCACCTCGGCGGCCCTCGACGCGCCGAGGACGGGATCGACCCAGTGCCAGGTCTGGCCGGCGATCACAAGGTCGAAGGTCCGCCCCTCCGGGTCCCAGTCTTCGAACGTGGCTATCTCGACTTCGAGGCCGGCCCGCTGGGCGTATCCGGCCATCCGCTCGTCTGGCTCGACTCCGAGCACGTGCCACCGGGCCTTGCGGAACGGTAGGGCGGAGATCCCGGTCCCGATCCCGACGGGTGCCCCATCCGATGCACTGGGGGGCGCTCGCAGCTCTCGTGAGAGTGGCGTGTCCGTGAGCGGACGCTTCGTGTCAGCGTTCAAGTAATTCCCTAGCTGGACGCCACGGCGTTCAAGTAATTCCCTACCCCGGCGTTCAGGTAATTCCCTACCTGCCGGGGTGAGCATCCACCCTCCGGGCTCCTTGTCGAGCTAGGCGGTCCCCATCGACAGATGGGAGAGCTGACGTGGCAAGGAGAGGTTTCGAAGTGCTGGACGTAGTCGAGATCTACCAACATTGGAATGCCGGTCGGGCCAAGGCGGTGATCGCCGAGAGCCTCGGGATCGACCCCAAGACCATCCGCAAGTACGTCAAGCTGGCCGAGGACGCCGGACTTCAACCAGGTGCCCAGGAGCTGTCGCGAGAGGAGTGGTCGGACCTCGTGCGGGCGTGGTGCCCTGAGCTGGTCGACGCCAGGGAGCGCAGCCTCACCTACGGCGTCATCGAGCCGTACCGGCCGCGCATCGAAGAGATGCTGAAGACGAACACCGTCACGACGGTCCACCAGCGCCTGCGCGACGAGGGCCGCCTCAGTGTCGGGATAACGAGCTTCCGGCGCTACTGCTGGGCCGAGTTCCCCGACGCCGGCCTGCGCGCCAGGGTGACCGTGGCCCGGCCCGACGTCAAGGCCGGCGACGAGGCCCAGATCGACTACGGGTACCTCGGCAAGTTCTTCGACCCGGTCCGCCAGAAGCTGCGCAACGTGTGGGCCTTCGTCATGGTGTTGGCCTACTCACGCCATATGTTCGTGCGGCCGGTCCTCTCCATGGACCAGGCCTCGTGGACGGCCACCCACGTCGCCGCCTTCGCCTATTTCGGGTCCGTCCCGGCTCGCCTCATCATCGACAACCTCAAGACCGGGGTGCTCAAGCCGGACATCTACGACCCGCTGCTCAACCGCTCCTACGGCGAGCTCGCCAGTCATTACCGGTGCCTCATAGACCCGGCCCGGAGGCTGAAACCCAAAGATAAGCCTCGCGTCGAACGGCAGATGCCGTATGTACGGGACAGCTTCTACGCCGGGCGCCACTTCGCCACCGAGGCCGAGATGGCCACGGCTGCCCTCACCTGGTGCAGCGACATCGCCGGCACCCGCAGCCACCGTTCGCTCGATGGTGCCAGCCCGATCACGGTGTTCACCGACGAGGAGCTGCCGGTGTTGGCACCCCTGCCCTTGATGGCATTCGAGCTCGCCAGCTGGTCCACGCCCAAGGTCGGGGTCGACTGCTACGCCAAAGTCGGGCGGGCTCTCTACTCGGTGCCCTGGCAGCACATCGGCAAGAACCTCGACGCCAGGCAGGGCTACCGGACTGTCGAGTTCTTCGAGAACGGCAAGGTCGTCAAGACCTGGGCGAGGATCGAACGTGGGCGCCAGACCGACTACGCCGACTACCCGGCCGAGAAGGTGGCGTTCTTCATGAAGAACCCGGCCTGGTGCCGCCACCGGGCCGGCGAGCTGGGCGGGGCCGTGTCCGAGGTGGTCGCCGGTCTCCTGGCCGACGGGGCGCTCTACAACCTGCGCGCTGCCCAGGGCGTCATCGCCTGGCTGACAGCTACGGCCCAGAGCGGCTCCTGGCCGCCTGCGGGAGGGCGATCGAGGTCGGCGACCCGGGCTACCGGACGATCAAGGGCATCCTCGTCGCCGGCACCGAGGGCGAGAGCGAGCCAGCCAATACCAAGCAAGTACCCGAGGCGCCTGCCCACCTGCACGGCCAGCAGAGCCTCTTCAGCCACCTAGAACAGAGAGAAGTGACGGCATGACAAGAACCCACCAACTCGAGGCCACGCCCAAGTCGCTCGGCCTGTCTGGCATGCTCGACACTTTGGAGGCCCGCCTCGCCCAGGCCCACGCCGGCGACCTCGGCCATGTCGAGTTCCTGCAGTCGCTGTGTGAGGACGAGATCTCACGGCGTGACGCCGCCGGGATCGAGCGCCGGGTGCGACAGGCAAGGTTCGAGCAGGCCTGTGCGATAGAGGACTACGACTTCACCTTCAACACAAAAGTGCCGGCCGCCCAGATCCGCGATCTCGCCACGCTCAGGTTCGTCGAGGCCGGCGAGTCGGTCATCTTGCACGGGCCGGTCGGGGTGGGAAAGACGATGATCGCCCAGTGCCTCGGCCACCAGGCCTGCCGGCGGGGCTACAACGTCGTGTTCACCAAGACCTCGAGGCTCTTGTCCGACCTCGCCGGCGGGCACGCCGACAGGACCTGGGAGACGCGCCTCAAGGCCTGGGCGAGGCCGGCGATACTGATCCTCGATGACTTCGGGATGAGAGAGCTGACCCCGGCCCAGTCCGACGACCTGTACGAGCTCGTTACCGAAAGAGCCGGCCGCAGCGTGATTCTGACCGCCAACCGAGCGGCCAAGGACTGGTATTCGCTCTTCCCGAACCCGGTCGTGGCTGAGTCGGTTCTTGATCGCCTGGTCAACTCGGCTCACCACGTCGAGATGCAGGGTCGCAGCTACAGGCCGCACAAGCGCCCCGGCGCCAAGGAGGCGAAGTGACCTGCGCCGCACCTGGGTGCCCGAACGAGGTGACCCGGAAGAGCCCGAGGGGCCGGCGCGCTGTCTACTGCTCGCCGGAATGCAGGCCGTCGCACTACAAGCACCGGACAGCCAGGCAACTGCAGGTCGAGGTGGAGCACGAGCCGACCGAGGACGGCGCCCGCCCGGTTGGCCGCGTCTGGTTCGTCCAGCTCCGCAACGGGACAAGGACAGTCGTCGTCGCCGATGGCCTCGGTCGCCCGTCAGCCGACCATCTCGCCAATCAGATCGGCGACCTGATCGAGCGGGTCCCAGCGGCAAGAGGAGGTGACACCGAGTAGAACATGAGCGGAGCCCGGTAGGGAATACCGTGAACGTTCAGCTAGGGAATAACGGCGGCGTTGACACTTCGAGGCCAGGTTCGCCGTCGAGGCCTCCGGAGGCCGATCGGTACTGGTCGTGGAGAGTGCTGGGCGGGAGGCTCCAGGTTCGCCGGCGAGGTGCTCCTCGACCATGTCCTCGGGCCGATCGGTCGCTCTCCGTTGCGAGCTTGGAGAGGCTCCAGGCTCGCCGTGAGGTGTCCTCGGGCCGATCCGTTTGCGAGCTTGGAGAGGCTCCAGGGTTCGCCGTGAGGTGTCCTCAGGTCTATCGGTCGGGCTCACGGCGAGCTTGGCCGGCTCACGGAGAGCTTGGCCGGAGAGGCTCCAGGTTCGCCGTCGAGGTGTCCTCGGGCCGTTCGGTCGGGCTCGTGGCGAGCTTGGGCCGGACAAGTCCTCGGGCCGTCGATCGGGCTCGTGGCGAGCTTGGCCGGAGAGGTTCGCCGTCGAGGGGTCCTTGGGCCGATCGGTCAGGCTCGCCGTCGAGGGGTCCTCGGGCCGATCGGTCGCTCTCTCCGTTGCGAGCTTGGAGAGGCTCCAGGCTCGCCGGCGAGGTGTCCTCGGGCCGATCGGTCGGGCTAGAGCTTGGCCGGAGAGATAGTGGGCGGAAAAGCATCGCAGTGCGATGGGCGTCCACATCCGCCGCCCGACGAGGGCCCCCCCCCACATCGCCGTATTCGAATGGCATGAAGAGGGGCCTCCCCCGGTGACAGCGTTGTTGTCACCGAAACCCCATGACCAAGGGAGGCCACACCACCATGTTGCACGCTGGACTTGATCTATCTCGACACCGCCTGGACGTCCACGTCATGTCCGACGACGGGACGACGCTCAAGGTGACCACTGCTCCTCCCGACCGCGACGGGCTGCCGACCGCACCTTGACCTATGGAGATCGCGTCCCTAAGATACCTAGTCACCTAGATGAATGGAGCCGAGGATGATCGAGTTCCACCTCGATACGCGTTCGGGAGTCGCCCCCTACCAGCAAGTTGTCCAGCAGGTCCGCCACGCGCTTCGGCTCGGACTCCTCGACGTCGACGAACAGCTCCCGACGGTGAAGGAGGTGGTGGCTGCACTCGCCATCAACCCGAACACGGTGCTCAAGGCCTACAAGGAGCTGGAGCACCTCGGCTTGGTGGCCGCTCGACCCGGCGTTGGCACCTTCGTCATCAAGACGCTCACCGACGACTCGCTGGCGGCGCATGGACCGCTCCGCCAGGACCTGAAGCGCTGGCTGTCGAAGGCGCGGCGCACCGGGCTCGACGAGGAGAGCATCGAGGCGCTCTTTCGCGACCTCCTTTGGTCCACCTCCGAAGAAGGCGTAGCGTGACCGCCGTCTTGGAGGCGAGCGGCCTCGGTAAGCGCTATGGCCGCAAGTGGGCGCTCTCCGACTGCACGCTCTCGATTCCTGCCGGCAAGGTGGTCGGGCTCGTCGGGCCGAACGGCGCGGGCAAGAGCACGCTTCTCCAGCTCTCGGTCGGGCTCCTTCGTCCAGACACTGGATCGATGGCTGTCCTCGGTGAGCGGCCCGGCACGAGCACGAGCCAAATGGCCCGTGTTGGCTATGTCGCCCAGGACACCCCGACCTACGCGGGACTCTCGATCCGCGATCACCTGCGCCTCGGGGACCGGATGAACCCGAGCTGGGACGAGGAGCTGGCCGAGGCACGGATCGAACGGCTCGGGCTCGACCCTCATGAGAAGGCGGGCAGGCTTTCGGGCGGGCAGCAAGCGCAGCTCGCGCTCACCCTGGCGGTGGCGAAGCGCCCGGAGCTGCTCCTACTGGACGAACCCGTCGCTAGCC
>JBOGGH010000102.1:0-7506 GCA_050743905.1 Acidimicrobiales bacterium | reverse complement strand
GCTCCGGCTGCTCGAGCCGATCGTGGATGGCATGGAGGTGAACCAGCTCCAGCACTCCCTCCAGACCGCCTCGATGGCCGACCGCGCCGGCGCCTCGCTCGACGTGGTGGTGGCCGCCCTCACCCACGACCTGGGCAAGACCATCTCCAACGAGAACCACCCGGCCATCGCCGCCGAGATGGTCCGGCCGTGGCTGAGCGAGGAGGCCTACTGGGTGATCAAGGTGCACCAGGACTTCCAGGGCATCCACTACTTCGCCTACATGGGCCTCGACCCCATGATGCGGCTGCGCCACCGGGACCACCCCTGCTACGAGCTGGCCGAGCGGTTTGTGGACGAGTGGGACAACCACGCGTTCGACCCGGACTACGACACGCTCCCCCTGGAGCACTTCGTCCCGATGGTGGACGAGGTCTTCTCCCGCCCGGCCCGCCGGCCCACACGGGTGGCGGCCTCGTAGCGCGGCCCCCCCGGGCTCACGCCTGGCGATCCACCGGCCAGCGGACCGGCGCCTGCAGCCCGGCGCGCTCGAGCAGCGCGGCCGAGACCCCCGCCGCCTCCCGGCGCAGCTCGGCCTCGTCCACGGTGCGGCAGCGGCCGTCCTCCACCACCAGCCGCCCGTCGACCACCACGTGGCGCACGTGGCGGCCGTCGGTGGCCCACACCAGGGCCAGGGCCGGGTCGGCCGGGGAGGCCCACTGCACCCGCTCGTGCTCGAACACCACGAGGTCGGCCTTCTTGCCGGCCTCGATGGAGCCGATGCGGTCGGCCATGCCCACCGCCTCGGCGCCGCCGATGGTGGCCATCTCCAGTGCTTCGTGGGCGCCGAACCAGGTCGGGTCGGTTCGCTGGTCCTTGGCCAGCCCGGCGGCCAGGGCCGCGGTGCGCAGGACGTCCACCGTGTCGCCGGCGTTGACCGCGTCGCAGCCGAGCGCCACGCGACCGCCCCGGCGGACGATCTCGGCGTGCCGGCCCTCGTGGGTCACCCCCTGGCCCAGGCGGAGGTAGGCCCACGGGCAGTAGGCGATGGCGGTGCCGGTGCGCAGGACGGCGTCCACCTCGGCGTCGTCCAGCCACACGCCGTGGCCGAGCAGCAGGTGCCGGCCGAGGACGCCCAGGGCCTCCAGGTGGACCACCGGCCGGCGCCCGTGGCGCTCCAGGTAGACCTCGGGATCCGAGGAGGTGGGGGAGAGGTGCATGGTCATGGAGGCGCCGCGCCGGCGGGCGAGCGCCGCCGCCCCGGCCAGCAGCTCGTCCGAGGCCAGGCTGTGGCCCACCAGGGTCACCCACCCCTCCACCAGCCCGCCGGGAGGGTGGGCGTCCAGCACGCCGGCCAGCCGGTCCAGGACCTCCGGCGCCGGCCCGGCCAGGGGCCCGCCCTCCACGTCCCAGCCCCACACCCCGATGCCGGCCCGGATGCCGGCGGTGCGGAGCGCGTTGGCCACTTCGTCGGCGTGCGACATCGTGCCGGGCTCGATCACCGTGGTGGTGCCGGCGCGAAGGCACTCCACCGCCGTCATGGTGGCCGAGATCTCCTCGTCGGCTGCGGTCTCGGCGCCGTGGAGCGGGATCGACCACTCGAAGATCGAGCTGCCCGGGACGAGGTTGTCGGGGATGCAGCTCCAGGTGAGGGGTCCGCCGGTGACGTGCTGGTGGGCGTTGACGAAGCCCGGGGTCACGAGCCCGCCCCCGGCGTCCAGGACCCGGCGGGCGTGGTAGCGGGCGGCCAGGCGGTCCGAGCCACCCACCTCGAGGACGGCGTCGCCGTCCACGGCCACCGCGCCGCGGTCGACGATCCGGCGGCTCGCGTCCATCGTCACCACCCGGGCGTTGGTGACCAGGAGGTCGATCGCGGGCCCCTGCTCCGTCGGTCCCGTCCCCTCCGTCGGTCCCGTCCCCTCCGTCGGTCCCGTCCCCTCCGTCGGTCCTGGCATCAGCTCTCCTTCCGGGCGTCCGGGCGTCCGGGCCCCCGGACGGCGCTCCCGCCCGTGGCGGCCCGGGCTCCGGCACCCGGACCGGGCCTGCGCCGCGAGGTGCCCCATGGTTGCCGCCCCTTGTGCCTGCAGTCGAGTCGAAACTACTATACGAGATGTAGTTTCGTAATGCGATACACCAGCCGGTACGTCAAGCGATACGTTGAGCGGTACGAGGGGTGACGCCTCAGGCGGTCCGGCGCGCGGGGCGTGGTGCGGTACGTCGTCGGAGTGGAGGGTACCCGGATGAACTACGAGCCCAAGCCCCGCCCGGGCTCGCCGCACGTGGTGGTGGTGGTGCTGGACGACACCGGGTTCGCCCAGCTCGGCTGCTACGGATCGGACATCGCCACGCCACACATGGACCGGCTGGCCGGCGGCGGGCTGCGCTACAACCGGTTCCACGTCACGGCGCTCTGCTCCCCCACGCGGGCAGCCTTCGTCACCGGGCGGAACCACCACGCCGTGGGCATGGGCTTCCTCACCCAGCTGCCGCTCGACCTCCCCGGCTACACGGCGCGCCTCCCCCGGACCGCGGCGCCGCTGCCGCGGGTGCTCAGGGACGCGGGCTACAGCACCATGGCCTTCGGCAAGTGGCACCTCACGCCGGCGTTCCACCGCTCGGCGGCCGGGCCGTTCCACCACTGGCCGCTCGGTGCCGGCTTCGAGCGGTACTACGGCTTCCTCCAGGGCGACGCCAACCACTGGGCACCGGACCTGATCGAGGACAACCACTACCTGGACGTCCAGCCCGAGCCGGGTCCTCCCTACCACCTGACCGAGGACCTGGTGGAGCGGGCGAGGCGCTCCATCGTCAACCAGCAGAACGCCGCGCCCGGCAAGCCGTTCTTCCTCTACCTCGCCCTCGGCGCCGCCCACTCGCCCCACCACGTGGCCGACGAGTGGGTGCGGCCCTACGAGGGCGCGTTCGACGGCGGCTGGGACGAGTGGCGGGCCGCGGTCTTCCGCCGGCAGCTCGCGTCGGGGGTCGTCCCGCCGGGCACGCAGCTCACCCCGCGGGAGCCGTGGGTCGAGGGGTGGGACGACGTGCCGCCGGCGCACCGGCGCATGCACGCCCGCCAGCAGGAGGTCTTCGCCGGCTTCCTCACGCACGCGGACGCCCAGATCGGCCGGCTGGTCACGCTCCTGGAGGAGATGGGCATCCTCGACGACACGCTGCTCGTGGTCTTCTCGGACAACGGCGCCAGCGCCGAGGGCGGGCGCCACGGGAGCGCCAACGAGCTGCGGCGGGGGCTGCGGATGCGGGACTCGCCGGAGGTGAACCTCGGGGCGCTCGACCACTGGGGGGGACCGGAGACCTACAACCACTACTCGTGGGCCTGGGCCTGGGCGGGGAACACCCCGTTCCGGCTGTGGAAGCGTTACACGTGGCTCGGGGGCACCAGGACCCCCCTCATCGTGCACTGGCCGCGCCGCATCGCGGCCGGCGGGCAGGTGCGTCCCCAGGTGGTCCACGCGGTGGACCTGGCGCCCACCATCCTCGACGCGGCGGGGCTGCGCTTCCCCGAGGTGGTGGACGGCGTCACCCAGCAGCGGGTGGACGGGAGGTCGTTCGTCGCGTCGTTCGAGGATCCCGAGGCCGAGTCCCCCCGCGACACCCAGTACTTCGAGATGCTCGGGTCCCGCGCCATCGTCCATGGCAGGTGGAAGGCGACCACGGACCATGTGTCCACCGGCGTGATGGACGAGGAGGAGCTGGCCACCGGGAGCCGGCGGTTCGAGGACGACGGCTGGGCGCTCTTCGACCTGGACGCGGACTTCTCCGAGTCCACCGACCTCGCCGCCGAGCACCCGGACGTGCTGCGGCGCCTGCAGGAGCTCTGGCTGGTGGAGGCCGGCAGGAACCAGGTGATGCCCCTGGGCGACGACTTCTACGGCCGCATGCGCGCCCTCATCCCGCCCGCGTGGCCGTCCGCCGCCGAGCGCACCTTCCGGCCCGACTCGGGCCCCGTCTTCGACGAGTCGCTGCCCTCGCTGGCCGCGGGGTTCACCATCACCGTCGACGCCACCGTGCCGGCGGGAGGCGCCGAGGGCATCCTCGTGGCGCTCGGCGACTGGCACGGCGGCCTGGCGCTCTTCTGCGACGGGGGGCGGCTGGTGTTCTCGCTCTCCCGGGCCGGGGAGCTCCTGGAGCTGGTGGGCGACGAGGCGGTGCCGGGCGGACGTCACCGGCTGGGCGTGCGCTACCGGCGGGAGGACGGCGGCAGGGGCGAGATCGCCCTGCTCCACGACGGGACGCCGGTCGGCGCGCGGGCGCTCGAGGGCCCGTTCCCCGGCCTGCTGCAGTACACCGGGGCGGGCCTGCGGATCGGCCGGGACTCGGGGCTCCCGGTCTCCGGACGGTACCGGTCGCCGTTCCCCTGGACCGGGGAGCTCGGGGACGTGCACCTCGCCGCGGCCCACGCTCCCGACGGGGATCCCGTGGCGCTGGTGGACGGGGAGCTCGGCCGGGACTGAGAGCCGCCCGTGGTCGGTGCCGAGGCGGTGGCCGTCCCCGCCGGCGCCGGCCCGTCGCCCACCCGGCGTCCGCCAACGGCCCACCCGGCGCCGGCCCGGCAGTGGGGGCGAGTTGGTACGCTGAACGCGAGATGGAATATCGCGATATGAGATATAGTGGCGCAAGGGCTGGAGCTGGCCACCGGTGAGGGCGGTCCAGCATGCCGAGCACGGGGGGATCGACGTCCTGGAGCTGGTCGAGCTGCCGGATCCGGCGCCCGGTGCCGACGAGGTGGTGGTCGCGGTGCGGAGCGCCGCCCTGAACCGGCTCGACCTGCTCCAGCGAGAGGGCCCGCCACTGCTCCCGGGCTTCCGCCTGCCGCACGTGCCCGGGATGGACGTGGCCGGGGAGCTGGCGGCGGTGGGCCGCTCGGTGCGGGGGCTGGTCGAGGGCGACCGCGTGCTGGTGAAGCCGGGCGTGCACTGCGGCACCTGCGCCGCCTGCCGGCACGGCGACGACCGCCGCTGCACCGGGATCCGGGTCATCGGGGGCTCGCTGCCCGGCGGCTACGCCGAGCGGTGCCTCGTACCGGCCACCCACGCCTTCGCCATCCCCGACGGCGTGCACTTCGACGACGCGGCCACCGTGCCCACCGCCTTCTCCACCGCCTGGAGGGCGATGGTGGACACCGCCGCCGTGCGCCAGGGCGAGACGGTGGTGGTGCACGGCCCGGGCAGCGGCGTGACGATCGCCGCCGTTCAGCTGGCCAAGCAGGCGGGTGCCAGGGTCATCGTGACCGGGCGGTCCGAGGCCAAGCTCCGGCGGGCGCTCGAGGTGGGCGCCGACCACGTGGTCCTCGACGGCGACGTGCCGATGGAGGAGGTCGTGCGCGACCTGACGGGCGGGCGCGGCGCCGACGTCGTCTTCGACCACGTGGGACCGGCGTCGTTCGGGGCGTCGGTGCGCATGCTCGGGCTCGACGGCCGGCTGGCGCACTGCGGCACGACCACCGGTTCCCGCGTCGAGATCAACCTGCCGTACCTCTACCGCATGGGCATCCGGATCCTGGGCGTGGGCCCCCAGTCGCACCGCAGCTTCGTGGCTATGCTCGAGCACTACTGGTCCGGCAGCTACGACGCGGTGGTGGACAGCCGCTACCCCCTGGAGAAGGCGGCCGACGCCCAGGCGCGCCTGGACGCCGGTGACGTCTTCGGCAAGGTCCTGCTCCAACCGTGAGCCCGAGCCCGGGGACCTCGGCCCCGCGCCGGCCGGCCGCCGGGTCGTGGGGCCGGCGGGGGTGAGCGCCGGCGGCCCGGCGTCGCCGGTGGCCGTGGTCACGGCGTACCTCGACGCGCTCAACGACCACGACCCGGACGAGGCCAGCCGCTGGGTGGCCGACGACTTCTTCAACGAGCACGTGTCGGTGCGCGGGACCAGCTTCCGCGGGCGCCGGGAGTACCGGCGCCGGGTGGAGGCCTTTCTCCGGGACATGGTGGACCTCCACTACGACGTGGAGAGGATGGTGGCCACCGGGGACACCGTGGTGGTGGCCTACCGCATGTCGGCGCAGTGGTCGTACGAGGGTGGTGGCCGGCCATTCACCATCCGCGGCGTGTTCTGGTTCGAGGTGCTCGGCGGCCGTATCGCCCACCGGGTGGACTACCGCGACGGCGTCGACTTCGAGCAGCAGGTGGGACTCCGGTGAGCGCCGGGTGATCGAGGCCCGCGGCGTGCGGGTGCCCATGCGCGACGGCGCGTGCCTGGTCACCGACGCGTGCCGCCCGGAGGAGACGGGCCGGTGGCCGGTCCTGCTGCTCCGGACCCCCTACGGCAGGGGCGCCGTCGTGCCCGGGGCCGAGCGCGAGCGTCTGGTGGAGGCCGGCTTTGCCGTGGTGGCGCAGGACTGCCGCGGCTGCTTCGAGTCCGAGGGGCAGTGGTCGTACGTGCGGGGGGAGGTGGAGGACGGGTACGACACGGTGGAGTGGGCGGCCGCGCAACCGTGGTCGGACGGCCGGGTCGGCATGTTCGGCGCCTCGTACATGGGCAACGCGCAGTGGATGGCGGCCATCGCCCGCCCCCCGCACCTGGTCGCGATCGCGCCGGAGTGCTGCCCCGCGGACTACTGGACCGCCAGCTTCGAGCCGGGCGGGGTGTTCCGCCTGGCGCTGCGGGTGGGCTGGGCCTCGTCCTTTGCCGCCTCGATGGCCTCCCACTGGGACCTCCACGACGAGCGGCTCGCCGCCATCGACCGGGCGAGCACGCAGCGGTACGAGGCGCTGGCCCGCGGCGACCGAGACGGCGCGCTGGCCGCCGGGGCCGGGGTGCGCGAGGTGCTGCACGGCATCTACCGGACCCGTCCCTTCCGGGACGTGGCGTCGTGGCACGGGCGGTCGCGGGTGCTCGAGGAGGTGTTCGACCACGAGCGCCGGGCCGACGCCCACTGGCGGCGCACCAATCCCTCCTCCCACTACGACGTCCTCGACCTCCCGGCGGTCCACGTGGCCGGCTGGTTCGACGTCCACCTGGCCGGGACCCTGGAGAACTTCACCCAGATGCGGCGCCAGGCGCCCACCGAGCGGGCACGCCGGGCGCAGCGGCTGGTGGTGGGGCCCTGGGCCCACTGGGATCCCCAGGACCACCTCGTGGGCGACGCCGACTTCGGGGCCGCGGCGGCCCTCGACACCGTGCAGCTGCGGATCCGCTGGTTCGCCCACTGGCTGCAGGACGGCCCGGACCCGGGCTGGGCCCCGGTCCGGATCTTCGTGATGGGCGAGAACGCGTGGCGCGACGAGCAGGAGTGGCCGCTCGCCCGCGCCCGGGCCACGCCCTGGTACCTGCGCGAGGGGGGCCGGCTCGACCCCGGGCCGCCGGGGGGCGGGGAGCGGCCGGACGGATACGCGTTCGATCCCCGGACACCGGTCCCCACGGTGGGCGGGCGGCTGCTGGCCCTGGGCGAGGTGGCGGGGCCACGCCGCCAGCCGGCGGCGGGCAGCCGGCCGGACGTCCTGGCCTACGCCTCGGACCCCCTCGACGAGCCCCTGGAGGTGTCCTGTAAAGTCCTGGCGGTTCTCTTGG
>JBOGGH010000101.1:0-7518 GCA_050743905.1 Acidimicrobiales bacterium | reverse complement strand
GGCGGACCCCCCGGTCGGGAGGGGCCGGCCGCGGCCGGCTGATGGGGCTGCCCCGGCCGCTGCGCCTCGCCCTCAAGATCGTCGCGCTGCTGGTGGCGGCGGTGATCGCCTACTTCGCCGTGACGCTGGTGCAGGTGTGGCTCACGTCGCGGGAGTACGACCCGCAGCCGGCGCAGGCCATCGTGGTCATGGGGGCGGCCCAGTACGACGGCGTGCCCTCGCCCGACCTCCAGGCGCGGCTGGACGAGGCCCTGATGCTCTACCGCCAGGGCTACGCCCCGCTGGTGGCTGTGACCGGGAGCAAGGAGCCGGGCGACCAGTTCACCGAGGCGGAGTCCGGGGCCCGGTACCTGGAGGCCCAGAAGCCGCCGGTACCCGCGGCCGACATCATCGAGGCGGGCGGCAACGACAGTTGGTCGAACCTGGCCGATCTGGCGCCGGAGCTGCGGGCCCGGGGCGTCCACTCGATCCTGATGGTCACCGACCCGTTCCACGAGGACCGGTCCATGGCCATCGCCAGCGACCTCGGGTTCACACCGCATCCCACGCCGACCCACACCTCGCCCATCACCGGGTTCTCCACGGTGCCCTACTTCCTGAAGGAGGCCGTGGGGGTGGGGCTGGGGAGGATCATCGGCTTCCAGAACCTGCACGCACTGGGGTAGCAGAGCGTTCCGGAGGGCGCCCGGCGGCGACGTCCGGCGTGGTGCGGGTGGGCCGGGCGGTCGGGTAACCTGGGTCTTCACCCGATCGGGGGTGGTGTAATCGGCAACACGACTGGTTCTGGTCCAGTTATTGAGGGTTCGAGTCCTTCCCCCCGAGCACCGCAGGCGGGCCGGTCTCCGGCTCCGGCTGCAGGGCCCCATCGTCTAGTGGCCAAGGACACCACCCTCTCAAGGTGGCGACACGGGTTCGAATCCCGTTGGGGCTGCCACTCAAACTCCCTGGTAGAAGCGCACACCCGTTCTCCAGACACCCCCCGGAACCTGTCCGCCTTTGTCCGTTCGTGCGCGCTACGTGCGCGATCGCAACCGGCGTGCGCGTCCGTGCGCGTCCGTGTGCGTCCCGGAACGGCCGCTGGCGGGCTGGATCGTCCGCTCCCGGCTCCCCAGATCGCTAGGGACCCGGCCCGGCCACCATGGCGGTCGGGTTCCGGGCATCGGGTCATCGCCACGCCCTGGAGCACTGGTCTGCCACCTCCCCACCGAGTACCCGACGGCTGAATCGCCCGGTCGTTGCCGGCGTCCGCACCGGGACTGCCGTCGGACTGCCCGGTCCACTCACCACCAGCGGGGCCGTCCCGGCCGGCCGAGCAGTGTAGCGGCCGCCGGTCCATTACCACCTGGTCGCCACCGCTCGACCCCTCCCACGAACGCGGGCTGAACCGCTGGGCCTCGGCATGCGGGACGGCCCCGCTGGCTTTCGAGGGAGGTATGACCATGGCCGAGACGCCACCGATGACCCTGACGATGCACGAGCGGCACATTCCGGCGCTCCACGCCCGGGTGATGTAGCGATCAGTCGAGGAGCCAGTCCAGCTCGCCCGACGACTCCATCAAGGTGACGAACCCGTCGCCACAGCTCCTCCAGCGATCCTGGTCAGCACATCGCAGTGTTTGTTGGAGATGTCGGGTGATGGCGGCGGCGTCCTCGGCTCCCTGTGGCCCGCCGCAGATGATGAGCACCTTCGCGTCCTCGCGGACGGCCGGCGCCACCAGGGGTAGGAAGTGCGGTTCCAGACCTCGCCAGCCGACGCAGAGCACCGTCGAGAATCGGCCGTGCCATGGGTTGAGCACCTCTCGCTGGTCGGCCGGCCAGACGAAGGTGTCACGAGTCTTGCCGTTGATCGGCAAAGCGAGTGCTGGAACGGCCAGCGGCACCTCATTCATCCTCAGTCCCGGTCGCCAATCGAGGCAGTGGATCTTCCGGCTCTCCTCCTCCACGCCGCTGGCCTGTGCCGTGTCCAACGACACCTGAGCGTGCGCCGCTTCGAGTCCGGTGAAGGTCGGCCCGGTCAGGGGCCAATACCAGGCGACGGAACCGTGCGGCTTGAGTAGCTGGAAATCGTCGTGCGCGGCGTACCCCTCGAGGTGAAGTGGGTTGAATCCGTACTGGGCGGCCAGCGCGTCCTCCAAGATGAGGTCGTAGTTGAACGAGACGAACACCGCTCGTCGCTTGGACCCGAGAGCGATCCAGTCCATCACCCGGCTCACCAGTGCCACGTGGTTCGTGTCGCCCCCCGCCACCTGCGACGACCCCATGAAATTCCCAGAAGCCCCAAAGAGGTCTCGGAGGTAAAAGCGGAAGGCGAGCAAGTGGCCGCTGCGAGCGGGAACCCGCTCCGCACTCTGCTGATAGGAGCGGAGCGCCTGCTCCATCGTCACCACCTGTTCGGTCGCTCCGGTCCCGCGCAGTGCCCGACGAAGATGCGAGACGGCCGGGAGAGCGGTTGGCAACCGTCCGATCGCCCAGTTTGACAACTTGGTCGGCAAGGCGATCCCGTTGGCCAGTGGCGGGATGAGCTCGGTGAGTTGCGTGCCGCCGATGTCCGACAGGCCCGACGTGACGTGAGCGTTGGCCGGAACCGTGCTCGGGATGCAATCGTGCGAGGCGCCGGCACCCAGTACCACCAACATGCGCTCGGCGTCCTCATCGTCCACGGGGCCGACGATAGTGAATGGGCTTGCCGATTCGCCGCGGTGGGTGGCTGATCGAGCGGTCATGTCCGCCGTCTGCCGGCGCTTGCTGGCAGCCATGGATCGCGCCGACAAGCAGGCGAGGTGGCCGCCTGGGGACGGTGGTCGCCGGCAAAGTGTCGAAGCCGACCCGGCTGCCGTGTGGCTTGATGCCGCCGGTTCCATCAGTGTTCGCCACCCGTGTTGTCCGAGCGCTGGAGAAGGCGGGGTTTCGTCAGGCAGCCCGGCGGGATGCGGCACGTAGGACGTCCTCGATGTCCGGCGCCGGCACGCCGAACTCCTCGGACAGCGTGTCGATGTCCTCCCCGGCCCAGAACCGCCCCAGCACCGCTCCCACGGGAGCGGCGCCGTGGGTGAAGATGGGCTGGCCGAACGCCCGGCTGGGGTCGACCACGACGTCGGCCCGCTCGTAGCTTGGGAGGCGGATCATCGACGCGTAGCCGTCGGGTCCGTAGGTGATGCGCCGCAGGTACTGGTCGATGACGTTGGCGAAGACCCGTCGGCCGCTGCGCACCACCACCAGCTCTTTGACGGCACGGGCGTCGTCCTCGGGGATCTCACCGGCGTGGTCGAACAGCAGCTCGGCACCGTCGGTGAAGAGCCGCCGGGACGCCAACGCGTACTCGACGCCGATCTCCTGGGCCAGCATGGTGAGTGCCGGGCGCACACGCTGGAGCGGCACGCCGGCCCGGCGCACTGCGGCCAGCACCATGCCCTCCGTCAACCCCACGAACGGCACGCTCGGCTGCCCCGGCTTCGCGTCCAGGGCGGTCACGATCGGCGCGCCGCGGACGGGGCGCCGGCCCGGCGGGCGCCGGGTGTAACCCCTGGCCCAGGTGGCGAACGTCGTCGTCGGCACGCCGAGTGCCCGCGCCGCCTCGGCCACGGTGGAGAGCGGCACGTCGAACCGGATGTCACGTCGATCGCTGGTTACCGTCACCTCCGTTCCCATCATGGCCGACGGGTGGGACACGCCGGTGTACCGGGAGCCGGCGGTGACGCTTCGTCCGTCCGGTCGCTGGCTCGCCGGCCGGACCATCGGCCAGGCAGTTGGGCGTCGGCGCACCGACGGCCCGGCCCCGGAAGGCTGAGGGAGGCCGCCGATCTATGAGGCCCGGCGCTCGGTCCGGTGAGACCGCCGGCGCTTCTCCGCGCTGACATACGCCAGCGCCACGTTGGCATCGAAGTACGCCGCAGGGAGCTCAGCCGGCATCCCGCAGGTTCCGGATGATCTCCTCCGAGGACAGGGCTCCCGGAACCGGGGTCAGTGCTCCCTCGGCCATCATGAGCTCCCCGGGGGTGCGGCCCACGGCCACCGGCCGGACATCGATGACGTCACGCACCGAACTCGGCCGGTCGGTCACCGGGTCCCGGGTGACCAGCCCGGTCACCTCGACGACGTTGCCCCATACCCCCCGCATGAGGTCCTCCGCTCCGGGACGGAGGAAACAGGAGATTGCCTTGCCGTGGACGAGATCGTAGAGGGTGAACCGGAGTGTGCCCCGGGCCTGCAGCGTCTGGACGCGCCCCACCACCGAGCCGATCGCCCTGGGCGACGGCGTCGACGTGCCAGCCGGGGCCGGGCCAGTGAAGACCACGTCGTCCTCGGCGGTCTCGAAACGCACCTCGGTCGCCGGGCGACTGGTGAGGGCCACCAGGTCCCGGACGTAGCGGACGGCCTGCCGGTGGTCGGCGCCGGGGTGCTGCTGTACCTGGTGAGCGGTCTCCAGGTACTCGTGGACCACCCCGGGGATGAGCCGAGCCGCCTCGGCGTCGTGTGCCTCCGGGCTGGCCGTGAGGGTGGCGCTCCCGAATTCGAGGCCGGACACCACCCAACCGAGGCGGTCGCCGGCTCCGGACTCCTCCGCGAGGGCGCGCAGGAGCTTGCTGAAACGGTCGACGGCGATGGCCAGGTCCGATACCTCGATCACGCCGTCGATGGCGAGGGTGACGGCCTCGGTTGCCACGCCGTGCAGTGTACCGGCGGGGTGCTCGCGGCCACGGCGACCACCGGTGGCGAACGCTTATGAAAGGAGGCACAGAGGAATGACGAGCGAACCCGGTACGGGGCGCCGGCACGGCCGGTGCCTCGCGCGCGCCGCCGCTGGTGTGCAAGCCCGTGACCTGCGGGTACCGCGGCCGTCTCGAATGACCGTCAGGGAAGGCCGCAGCGATCGTCGCCAGATATGACGAACTTGTGGATCGATCGAAACCGGAAAACAAGAATGTCATAACTCTGCAACCGCTCGGCAATGGCCAGCCGCACTAACCCCAGGCGCCGTTCTGCCGCTACGCCAGCCGAGGGCGTCCGTCCCGGCCGCTTGCCTCGGCGCATGGATCATGAGAACGACATGCTTCACTATATCAGTGAGGTATGATCTCAAGTCGAGGTATCCCGATGCCCAAGTCCTCCGCGTCCACCGTCCCACGTCGCGCCGAAGAGGTGCTCCGTGGCGTCCTGCCGCCCACGGTCGTGGTCACCGTCCGTCATGACGCGGCCGGGCTGGTCGCCTCGGTCGGCGGTACGCCGCTGCGGGTGGCCTGGGGAGGTGAGGGCTGGACCAGGGACATCCGGCCGCTCGTCGCCGGCGACGCCGACCGGCCGGACGTGGTGGTGGCCCGGCGGGTCTCTCCGGGTGCTCGGGAGCTCCTGGCACAGGCCGGCGTCGGGTGGGCGGACGAGACGGGGGCGGCGGAGATCGCCCTGGGGACGCTGGTGGTGTCGCGGGCCGGCCGGCCCGAGCCGCCGAGGGAACGGCCGGCCCGCTGGACCCGCGGCGTCCTGGCCGTCGCCGAAGCGCTGCTCTGCGGGGTGCGACCCACGGTGAAGGCGACGGCCGAGGCCACGGGCCTGTCGGCGGGGAGCTGCACCCACGCCCTCCAGGTCCTCCAGGAACTCGACCTCGTCCAGGCCACGGTGGCCCGCGGCCCCGATTCGGGGCGAACGGTGGAGGACCGGCGCGCCCTCCTCACCGCCTACGCGGCCGCTGCCACGGCGCTCAGGCCGCCGGTGAGCCTTCGCGTGGGGGTGAGCTGGCGGGACCCCGTCGAGGGGCTGCGGCGGATCGGCACGGTCTGGGAGCGGGCGCACATGCCGTGGGCGGCGACGGGTGCGGCGGCCGCCAGCCTGCTGGCGCCCTACCAGACCTCGGTGACCACGACCGAGGTCTACGTCGGTGTCGAGACGCCGGTGGGGTTGGAGGTGGCTGCCCACACGGCGGAGCTGCGCCCGATCGAGGGGGGACGGGTGGTCCTGCGCCCGTTCCCGACGGTGGCCGTGCACCGGCTGGCGGGGCGTGTGGAGGGCGTTGCCGTAGCCCCGTGGCCCCGTGTCTACGCCGACCTGCGCCCGACGGGCGTACGGGGCGAGGAGGCGGCCGAGCACCTGGCCGAGGTCAACGGTGTCGGTTGACGAGCCGCCCCGGAGCCGGGGCGCCCGTGCCGCTGCCGAGCGGGCACTGATCCGGGTCGTCCACCACTACGGTGCCCGGCCGGCGTTCGTGGTGCTGGGCGGCCTGGTCCCGGCGCTGCTGTGCTCGGGGAGCGGGATCGAGCACGCCGGCACCACGGACGTCGACGTTCAGGTGGACCTGGAGATCGCCGCAGGTGCGGTGCACGGTGCCCGGCTCGAGCGAGCCCTCCGGAACGCCGAGTTCGAGCCGGACACGGCGCGGATGTGGCGCTGGACTGCCGACGGGCCAACGCCGAGGGTCGTCGTCAAGTTCGAGCTGCTGGCCGACCTGGCGGACCAGCCGGCAGAGGCGATCGTCACCTTCGACGGTGCCGACCGGCTGGGGGCGGTCAACCTGCGGGGTACGGGCTTCGCGGCGCGGGACGTCGAGGTCCGGACGCTCAGGGTCCGGCAGCAGGGCGAGGTGCAGACGGCCGAGGTCAACGTCACCGGCCTCGCCGGCTACCTCCTGGCGAAGACGGCGGCCGCCCGGTCCCGTCGCCTCCCGAAGGACTGGTACGACGTGGCGTACGTGTTGATCCACAACGACGAGGGTGGTCCCGAAGCGGCCGCGGCGACCGTGCGCGCCAGGTTCGGAGACGAGCTGGTCGGTGAGGTCCGCACGACGCTCGACGACCTCCTCGCCAACTTCGCCGATCCCGATGCCCAGGGGCCGTCGGCGTACCGGAGCCAGGTGACGCTCGACCATCCGGACCTGGACGGCGCAACGGCTGCGGCTGACGCCGTCGTCGCCGTCGAGTCGTTCCACCGGGCGCTGTTCGGGGGGTGAGCGTGAGCAGCCGTTAGTTGGATCGCGCGAAGCTGTTCACGGCGCCGAATCGAGCAGTGACCGTGCTCAACAGATTCGTCGAGCTCTGGATCGTCCGACGGAGGGACGCGGGGCGACCCGCGCTCGTCGCGCTCGTCGCGCTCGACAGGGAGAACGAGGTGGGGCGGGTCGTCACATCCCTCGTCTCGCTGCGGACGCGCGTCGTCGACAGATGCGTAAGGCGGCGCAGTCGGACGCAGAACAGGACGGACTCTCAAGGTGGAGACACGGGTTCGAACCCCGTTGGGGCTGCCACCTCATCCAGGCTCACTCGCACTTCCCACGGGGGGCGGATCCAGGTCCAGCGCCGCCAGCGTCCCCGGGTCCGCCAGCAGGTCGATGCCGACCACCCGCCCGTCCCGGAGCGTGAAGTCGAAGACCACCATGGGACGGCCGCCGGCCGAGACCACGGCGCCGGCCACGCCGTCCACCAGGGCGAGCCTGGCCGTCCGGGCGCCGCCGGCGAAGAGCTGGCCCACCGCGTCCACGCCCCGGACCTCGCTGCACAGCGGCGGCGCCCCGGCAGCCGCCCGCCCGGCGGC